>JBHHXQ010000006.1:0-22953 GCA_046757105.1 Candidatus Krumholzibacteriia bacterium | reverse complement strand
GTCCGTGTCGACGCCCATCTCGGCGATGCAGGGAACGCCGTTGCATCCGCCGCCCAACGGCAACGTACCTCCATCGATTCCATGCAGCATTCCCGCGACATCCGTCGCACAAGTGCCGCCGTTGCCGCGCGAGGGGCGCAAGGGGTTCAAGTTCCTCGTGGTCGTGGTCTTCAGCTTGATCGCCTCTTTCGTTGTGGGGCTCTTCGTGGAGAGCCTGGACCACACCGTCCGCAAGCGGGAGGAAATCGAGGAGCAGCTGAACGTGCCCTATCTGACCTCGCTCAGTACCCATTACCGTTAGCCGACTGGAACCTGCGGTGAGCAAGATCTTCGACGCACTCCGCAAAGCGGAACTCGATCCCAGCCCGCTTACGACTCCAGCGCGGCCGAGCCTCGCCAGGCCGAAGGTGCACCCGCGCCGTCTCGAGCTGTTTCAGAGCGAGTTCGGCCGTCTGTGCAGCGCCCTGCAGGGGGCCTTCCCGAAGGCGAAACAGGGTCAGGTCGTTCTCGTGGTGGGGTGTGTGGAGCGAGAAGGGGCGACGTACGTCACGTCCAACCTCGGCCGCGTTCTGGCGGCGACGGCTGGCGGTCCCATTCTGTGCATGGATGCGAACTTCCACAGCCCGGACCTTCCCGACGTCTTCGACATCGGACAGGAGTACGGTCTCGCCGATGTGTACGAGAACGGCCGGGCGCGGGATCTTTCGAGTGTCATCCGCGCAGGTGACGTGAACCGTCTCTATGTCCTCGGGAGCGGGAAGCGGCGCATTTCCCCGGTGGCTTTTTTCGAGAGCCGTGAATTCGAGCTCTTGCTGACCTCTCTTCGACGTACCTTCCGGCTCGTGCTGGTCGACGGCCCCCCACTGCTCAGGCACTCGGACGCCATCCACCTGGCGGCCAACGTCGACGGGATCGTTCTGGTCGTGCGCTCCAAGCACCTCAAGCGTGAGGTGATCCGGAAGGGGATCGAGATGCTGGAGAGTATCGATGCGCCGATCGTGGGCGCAGTGTTGAATCGCCGGAAGTTCGCGATCCCGACCCTGATCTACAAGATCCTATCCTAGGGGGCGGCCGGCCGATGCGAGCACTGCAACACGTGGCCGATACGCTGCTGGACTTCGTCGAGAACACCCGGCTGGGTTCGGGGGGCTTCCGGCTCGCGCGCCTGGCGCTCTTCGGGATGATCATCCTGGTGGCGGGCAAGTTCGCGGCGGCGCGGTTCCTGCGCCTCTCGTTCGACGACGTGTTCTTCATGGCCACCACGGGCATGGTGTTCATGATCGTGTTCTGGCGCTGGGAGATCGGGGCGATTCTCGTCCTCTGCACGACCAGCTTCATCATGTACTACCACGTTCTCCCGACGATCTCCTTGTATCACTTCGTGCCGGAGATCAAGATCCTCGAGCACCTGCGACTGCAGGTGGGGCAGGGACTCATCCTCTACCTGCTGGCACTGTTCGCCACCAGCCTGGAGGTCCGCAAGGCCCGCGAACGCCTGGCAACACCGCTCGCTCCCGCCATGCTCGTCTTCCTGCTCGCGCTCCTGACGGCGGCCATCATCGGCGTCGTCTTCAAGGGTGTCCACATGAAGAGCATGGTGGAGACGGCACGGCCATACTCGTTCTATCTCCTGTTCTTCGTGATTCTGCTCTGCATTCGCAGCCGCCGAGAGCTTGGGATCTTCCTCACGGCTGCATACGTCATGGCGCTGATCGTTGCCGTTCTGATGGGCGTCCAGTTCGCGCTGGGGGAACGAGCCAAGATCTTCATCGGCGGTGGAATCCGTGTGCACTCGTTCGGCACCTACGCGGGCCGGATCCTGCCGCCGGGGGTCGAGCTGATCTGGCTGTGCGTCCCGTTCGTCATCGCGCGCATCCCACTCGTCTCCGGCAGGGCGCAGAAGTGGCTGGTGCTCAGCCTCGGCCTGCTGCTCGGAGGTCTGCTGCTGACGTTCACGCGCACGGTATGGATGGCCGTTCTCCTTTCGATGGGCGTCATGGCGATCCTGGGACGCGGGGCCATTCGCCGGAGCGTCCTGCGGATGTTCCTGGCGATGGGCGGGTTCGTCGTGGTGATCCTCCTGCTGTTGACCCTTCTCTCCACCGAGCGTGAGAACTACGTGGCTCCGTACATTGCCCGCTTCAGCTCGATCTTCGAACTCGAGTCCTACGAGGAAGGCACGACCGCCTACGCGCGCTGGGACGAGATCAAGGAGGCGTGGCCGCACATCGTGCAGAACCCGTGGTTCGGCGTGGGGATCGGCGGTACGTACCGCTTCAGGGAAGCGTGGGATGACTACGGGAAGCAGCATTACCTGCAGGCGGTGTCCTACATCCACAATGCGTACGTTCTGTTGCTCACCCACGCGGGAGCCGTCGGGTTCACGGCATGCATGGCCGTGTACTTGATCTTCTTCGTGCGTGCACGGAAGATCCTGCGAGTGGTGCGGAGCGAGACGGATCGTGCTCTCATCATGGCCGGAATCGGTGCGGTCGCCTCGGTCATGCTGGCATCGATGATGCAGCCGAGCATGTGGTACCCACCCGCCGTGGCACTCGTCGGCACGATCTTCGGATTGGTCGAGTTGCTGCGCTACTTTCACCAGGAGGAGACCCGGAAGCGCGAAATCGAAGATGCCGTTGCGCAAGCCCGCCGGCATCGTCTCCAGCGTGCGCGCCCGTCCTCACGTCTGGTGACCTGATCCCGCCCCGTTCTTCGCCGCATGTCTGCCGCGCAGCAGGTTCTCGTAGCACGCCTCCAGCTTCTCTCCGACGCGGGTCCAGGTGAAGTCCCGAAGGATGCTCCGGCGTCCTTCCTCGCCGAGGCGCCGCGCCCGTTCGGGATCCGCGAGCACGTCGTCCAGGCGCCTGGCCAGCGCTTCGGGCTCTCCGGGTGGCACGAGGTGGCCGTTTTCTCCGTCTCGGATCAGATCCGGGAAGCCGCCGACTCGTGAGGCCACCACCGGGGTCCCGCATGACAGCGCTTCGAGATTCACGAGCTCGAAAACCGATTCCAGCGAGGGCGTCGCCAGAACCGTCGCCGATTGATAGTAGGTGAGCAGGCGCGGCGGATCGTGCATGTCCGGGACGTGCTCGAAAGTGTGGAAGCATCGCGCTCGCTCCTCCTCGAGAGCGCGCTGGAACGTTTCTCCGTAGTGGGCGTCGCGGGAGATCGTCAGCAGCACGACGTGCGCGGGCCGTTCCATGTGCCGCAGCGCCCGGATGAGCATGAGCGCCGCCTTGTGTTCCTGCAGAGCACCCACGAACAGAATCGTCTTCGGATCCTTGATCTGCGGATTCGGGCAGAACCTCTTCTCGTCGACGCCGTAGTGCACCGTTCCGATGCGCTGCGCTGGAATGCCCATCTCCCGCAGTGGCGCGATCGTCGAAGTGCAGCCGGTCAGGAAGTAGTCGGCGGATCGCCGCAGGATGTCGCGCGTGAGGCGGTGATGCTTGTAGTGGAAGCGGTATGTCACGTCCAGGGTATGGCACCAGAGGACCCGAGGTGTCGGGTTGTTGCGCAGAAGCCAGAGGAAGCCAGCCTCGATGTCGTTGTGCATCTGGATCAGGTCGTAGCTGGACGCCAGACGCGCGAACCCCGGATGGTAGAGGTACTTGACGACGTAGTTGTAGGGGAAGACGCGGCCCTGGACTCTGGTGAGGAAGCCGTTGAGGCCCGTGTTGGTGCGCGGCACGAGGTTCAGGGCCGGCCAGCGTACGACACGCATTCCTTCCCACTCGAGATCCTCACGCCTCCAGATGGCGCGTCTTTCGGCATCGGTGTTGAGCGTCAGGATGTCGACGTGGTGGCCGCGGTCGCGGAGGGCGAGGGCGCTGTGCTTCAGCACGCGCTCACCGCCGCCCGTGACGGGATCCCAGTAGGGGCTGACCATCAGGATCTTCACCGAGCATCCCCTCTGATGCGCTTCAGCTCGACCGGGAAAGTGTCGGGATCGTCGGGATCGTACTCGACGTCGGCGACGGCCAGCACCGAGAACTCGACACCCGCATCCGCCACCAGCGCGTGTGCGACGCCGGGAGGGACGCGCACCGACACCGGGGCGGCCGTGTCCATCGTGATGGATTCCCGCCGGCTGCCGTCCAGTGCCGCGACGTACAGCGTGCCGCACCCGTGGACCGGGCAGAACCACTCGGTGGTGCGCTCGTGGTAGTGGCTGCCGCGTGTCTCGCCGGCAGCGCCCACCGCCAGGTATGCCTCTCCGAAGGGACGTCCCCCCAGGTGGACGCGTTGGATGACCTTGACGAACCAGCCGCGGTCATCCTCCAGCCTGCGGAGGGGGCGCACCTCGACCAGAGAGTCCGTCGTCATACGCGCACGCCCCGGTGCTTCTCCCGGTACCAGGCGATCGTGCGGCGCAGCCCATCTTCCAGTGGAGTGCGCGGCTCCCAGCCGAGCAGATCGCGCGCCTTCTCGTTGGAGCAGTAGAATTCCCAGGTCTCGCCGGGCCGGTACGACAGCTTGCCGAGCTGCAGCTGGACGGGGTTGCCCATGAGTTCGAGCACCAGCGCCGCGACGTCTCGGATGCGACGCGGCTCGCCGCACCCGATGTTGATGATCTCGCCTTCGACCCCCTCGGCCTCACCCGCGCGCAGCATTCCCTCGATCACGTCCTCGATGAAGTTGAACTCGCGCGTCTGCTCGCCGGGCGTCATCGGGAAGTCGTTCCCTTCCAAGGCGCTGCGAATGAGGGCCGGGACGAGGAGGTTCGCCGGCTGCCCCGGGCCGTAGGTCAGGAACGGGCGGACGATCACGGCACGCAGCCCGAACGAGACGCACAGCGTGCGCACGAATGCGGTGGCCGCGACCTTGGCCGCCGAGTAGGGGGACACCGGCGCCGGGGCCTGATTCTCCCGGAACGGGGCTGGTCCGTTGCCGTACTCCTCGCAGGTGCCCACGTGCACCAGGCGGCGGACGCCGCCCTCCAGGCACGCCCGAGCCACGTACACGGCCGCCAGCTGGGTGTTGCGAACCTGGTCGTCGAGGAGCTGGAGGTCGCGCTTCACGTTCACCGCGCTCGCGAGGTGGAAGACCCGCTGCGGGCGGAGCCGCCGGATCAGCCGGTCTGCGAAGCTCTCTGCGGCGAGGTCGCCCTGCTCGTAGGCCACGTCCTCGGGCAGCCCGGTGGAACTCCGCCGACCGACGACGACGACGCGATCGCCGCGTTCCCGTAGAGCCCGCACCAGATGACGGCCCATGAAACCGGTGCCGCCGGTTACCAGAACGACCACCGATGCACTCCGATCGTTGTGCCGCCGAGGCTCAGGTCCGGACTCGTGACCTTCGGGATTCGAGGAAGTTGCGATACCACTCGATCGTTTCCTGCAGGCCCTGGCGCAGCTCGTATCGCCGCTTCCACCCCAGGATCCGCCGTGCCTTCTCGGCCGACAGGTACTGGTGCGGAATCTCGGCGCGCGTTTCGTCGAGGATCCTGGGCTCGAGATGCATGCAGTTCATCAGCTCGCGCAGGATGCGCACGAGCTCGAGCACGTTCACCTGGATCTCGTTGCTGAAGTTGAAGGCCTCACCCCAGAGTCTCTCGTCTTCCATCGCCTCCGCGAGACCCATGTAGGCGTACACCGCGTCCTTGACGAAGAAGTAGTCGCGGACGAAGGTCCCGTCGCTGCGGATGATCGGTGGTTCGCCGTGCAGCAGGCTCTTGATGGTTCCCGGGATGATGCGATTCCAGTTGAGGTCGCCGCCCCCGTACAGGTTGCCGCAGCGTGTGATGCTCACGGGGAGCCCGTACGTCGTGTTGTAGCTCTGCGCGATCAGGTCTGCGCACGACTTGGAGACGTCGTACGGGTGTCGCCCGCGTAGCGGGAAGGTCTCGTCGTACGGCAGCTGCTCGTGCTCGCCGTACGCCTTGTCGCTGGACGCGATCACGACGCGCCGCACGCTCGTGGTGCGGCGGACCGCCTCGAGCAGGACCCACGTTCCCTTGATGTTGCTCTCGAACGTCGAGAGCGGGCCGCGGTTGGCGATCCCGACGATCGTCTGAGCGGCCAGATGGAAGACGGTCTCGATCTCGTACTCGTTCAGGGCACGTTCGACGACGTCGTAGTCCTCGACCTCCCCGTGGACGCAGCTGATGGCTTTCCACTCCTCGGAGTTCACGAGGAGCGAGTCGGGGACCCGGTCGCGCACCAGCGCGACCACATTGGCGCCGCGCTGCACCAGCTCCGCGGCGAGCCAGGAGCCCAGGATGCCAGTGCACCCGGTGACGAAGACGTTTCGGTCGTCCCAGAAGTCCGCCACGTTCGACCTCACCATGTCTTCCACGGGGTCTCGCCCCGTTTCCACATCTGGTTGTACTCCACGAAGTCGCGGTACGTGTCCATGCTCTTCCAGAAACCCTCGTGCCTGTACAACGACAGCTGACCTTCCTGGGCCAGCCGCGAGAGAGGCTTCTGTTCGAGGATGCAGTTGTCGTCGAGGTACTCGAAGAAGTCCGTACGGAACACGAAAAAGCCGCCGCTCACGAAGCTGTCGAGCTGCGGTTTTTCGCGGAAGTGATCCACTCTCCTCCCACTCTGACTCTCGATGATGCCGAAGCGCGAGTCGGGCCGCACGCCGGTGACCGTACCGATGCGGCCTTCACGCAGATGGAACTCGTAGAGCTGGCGAATGTCGATGTCCGCCAGACCGTCACCGTACGTGGCGAAGAAATGCTCCGTGCCGACGTACTTGGCGATGCGCTGGATGCGCCCGCCCGTCATGGTCTCGAGACCGGTGTCCGCGCAGGTGATCGCCCAGTTCTCCTGGTTGTTCGAGCCATGGACTTCATAATGGGCATCGCGTCCCAGGTGCATCGTGAAGTCGTTGTCCATGATCCGGTAGTTCAGCACCCACTCCTTGATGACTTCCATCTTGTAGCCCAAGCAGAGGATGAAGCGCTGGCATCCGAAAACGCTGTAGCTCTTCATGATGTGCCACAGCATGGGGTGCGGGCCCACACGAACCATCGGTTTCGGCTTGAACTCCGTCTCGCCCGCCAGGCGCATGCCCATGCCACCGCAGAGGATGACGACCGGGATCCCGGCGAGCGGATTCTCCTGGGGTGGCGGGGTCACGATGCGTCCTCCTGGGTGAGTTTGCGCAGCCGGTGGCGCTCTGCATTCTCGAGGGTCGTGATGCGCGGCGGAATGGCCAACGTCATGGCGTGATTCATTATAGCATTCACACGGCAGGTCGCCACCGCCCCCTCGGGGGCCGTCACCGGCGGCGCCGACGTGCCGCCCAGACGCGCCCGAGGTCCGCGCGCAGGCCCGCCGACAGGGCCAGGCTTCCGAGGCCGCTGCCCGCCAGGATCCCCAGGCGCGTCCAGAGCCCCGCATCGAACCCCAGCGCCAGGCATCCGCCGAGGAAGGCCAGGATGACCAGGTAGCTGCGGTTCTCCGGCTGCAGCCGCCGCGCCAGGACCAGGTCGGTCACGGCATAGGCCACCACGTTGAAGACGAGGGTCGCCCACGCCGCGCCCATGAACCCCCAGCGCGGGATCAGGATCAGATTCATCGCCAGGCTGAAGAGCGTCGTCCAGAAGTTGATCTTGACCGGTGTCCGGGAGTCCCCCAGCG
Source organism: Candidatus Krumholzibacteriia bacterium (assembly GCA_046757105.1). GTDB lineage: Bacteria > Krumholzibacteriota > Krumholzibacteriia > JBHHXQ01. Next base: position 15,358 of record JBHHXQ010000006.1, on the reverse strand, counting down.
CCACGATCGTGCTGCCCATGACGCTGCCCAGGGACGCGAAGGTGATGCTGCCCACGAGCAGCGGAACGGCCAGCGCCGCGGTCTGATAGGAGGGGGGCGCGAGGAACAGCAGGAGTTCGCGGCGGAAGAAGGAGAACGCCAGCGTGACCATCGCGAAAACGAAGCTCATGACGCGCAGGGACGCCGCGAGCAGCCGGCGCGCACGGTCGCCTTCGGGCTCCGCGAGCAGGCGTGTCATGTTCGGCAGGTACACGTAGTTGTAGGTGCGGAGCACCATGGAGAGCTGCTCCGGCATGCGCGCGGCTACGGTGAAGTGGCTGACCGCGGCCGGTCCACTGAAGCTGCCGATGATGAGCGTGTTGAGCCGGTTGGCGGTGTAGGCCAACAGCGTGTTCAGGTACAGCGGGAAGCCGAAAACCAGCTGCAGCCTCGCCTCTCCGCGGTCGAAATGCAGCCGCAGACCGTGGGCGCTCGCCGCCGCGGACAGGCCCACTGCCAGCGCCATCGACGCCACCTCGGCCGCGAACAGCCCGCCGATCCCGAGCCCCAGACCGCGCACCATCAGCACGATCAACCCCAGGCGTCCGAAGCTCGAAATGAAAGCGAAGGCCGCAATGGCCCGGAAGCGATTCAGACCCTGCAAGAAGTTCGTGTAGAGCTCCATGAGGCTCATGACGATCACGAAGATGTAGACGTAGTAGTAGTTGTCCGCGATCGCCCGAGCATCGAATACCCGCAGCACCCAGGGCTTGAATGCGAAGATCACCAGGCACAGAAGGAGGAGAACGGCAGCACGGAGGAGCAGCAGGGTGTGCATGAGTCGCCGCGTTTGCTGGCGATCGGGCCGCAGCGGCAGGTGCCGGACGGCCGCGAGTCCGATGCCGAGGTCCGCGAAGTTCGCGAGAAGCGCCGAGACCGAGGTGAGGATCCAGTAGGCGCCGAGCTCCGACTCCGCGATCGACGAGGTCACGAGCCGCAGGGCAACGATCCCGATGATGAGCCGCGCGACGTTGCCGGCCCAGGTCAGGAAGACGCTCTCGACGAAATGCGCGGCGAAGCCGTGTTTCGTCACGGGTCCCCCGCCCGGGTTTCGTGTCACCACGAGCTCATGACCTCGAGCCCATGGACGTGCCGGAAGTTCCTGGTCATGCGGAGGGGGAGGCTGGCGCTGTCCGAGCGGCGCGGCTCCACGTCTGCAGGCTCCACGATCGGCACCGTGCACTCGCGGCAGGAGGGAGTGGGGTGCGCAAACGGGTCCGCGCACCGGCGAGTGTGCGTCTTAACGCGATTCTGCGGCGCGCCGTCCATGTCGGTCTGCAGATCGGAGGGGTCCAGACAGCTGCTGTCGAGGTGCCTGTGCGCGGAGCTCTCCGGAGACAGTGCCGGGCGCCGGTGCGCGAGGCCGGGTGGAATTCGACGACGGTCGCGATGAAGCTCGGCCGGCGCGCTCGCCGTGGTGCGGGATGGCCCGGAGGTCTGGCGCTTGTTCAAGGGTCCGGGGTCCTTTGCGATCGAGTCGATGAGAGCTGGCGGTGTGGCACGCGGCACGACTGGCCGCAGATCTGCAGCGGCAACGTCGCGATGGCCCGCCACCCATTGTACATGGTGGGTCACCGGCAGGGCCAACTCGCCCGTGGTCCCCCGGCTTGCCACCAGGCGCGCCAGGCTGCCGCCGGCAAGCGCGGACGTTCTCGGCAGCAGGGACGAGACCCCGGCCCCCTTGCAGCCTCGGGGTCACCGCTGGTGAACCCGAGCTTGCAGAGCGGCCCGGAAGGCTGGCGGCGGCGTGGGTCCTGGAGCTCGCACGGCTCTGCAAGCAGGTGTGCTATCATGACCCACGGGCACAGATGGCCCGGCTGGGGATCGTGTCCTCCAAGACTGCTGCCAAGGCCCATTGAGGCTCTCCATCGACCAGCAGGGGAACCCCACTCACGGGATCACCCTGGGATCCGGGATCGCGTGACCCCACGTGTCGACAGAATCGCGTGTCGAAGCGTCGACTCGGGACGTGGGTGTTCCGGCGTGAGCCGGTCCGCCTCGAGATGCTACGGCCAGCGATTCCTCCGCAGCGGGAGAGCCTCGAGCGGTCCGACGGGACCCGGCAGCCATGTCGGCATTCCGGCTGTGTGAGGGATGGGAGCGCGTATGAGCCTGCCGCGGCTGGACCCGCCGACCACGACCCGGAGCGGAGGCCGGCGCGTTCGCGTGTTGATGGGAGTCCCCGCGCCGCGGGCGACCGAGGGGGGCATCGCCCTCACCGTGCCCCTGCTCGTCGAAGATCTGCGTCGCGCAGGCCACGTGGACCTCGAGACCGTCTCCTACGGCCGCTGGGCCGATGGAGAACGAAGGCCCATCAAGGTCTGGCACCAGGTCGTCGACCTGTTGCGCTATCCGTCCCGGGTGCGCAGGACGGACCCGGATGTCGTGCACTTGAACACCTCCTTGGATCGGCGAGCGCTGCTTCGAGACATTCCTTTCACATTGGTGACGAGACTCCTGGGCAGGCCGTTGCTGATTCAGTGGCACGGCTCGGAGACCCATCTGTTGAGTTCTCGCATGCCGATCTGGAGACTGCTGACCCAACTGCTGGTGCGCTTCGTGACTGCTCTCGGTGTGTTCTCCAAGCAGGAGGAGTCCGAGATCCACCACAGTCGGTCGGCTGCACGCTGCTTCGTGGTCAAGAATGCGATCGACCTGCGCCGCTACGCACGCAACCGCGCCCTGCACTCGCAGCTGGGAATCGAGGCGGGGGCACCGCTCATTCTGTTCATCGGTCGCCTCATTCCCGGCAAGGGGCTCGCCGACGTCGTCCGTGCGATGCCGCAGATCGCATCCCGGTTCCGGGCGCATCTGGTGGTCGTCGGGGACGGGCCGATGCGGGCGCGGGCGCGGAGGCTCGTGCGCGAGCTCGGGTTGGAGCAATCTGTTCACTTCACGGGTCAGATCCGGGAGTCGGAAACGCTGCACTTCTATTGCGGCTGCGACGTTCTGGTGTTCCCGTCGACCCTCACCGAAGGGCTGCCGATGGCGCTGTTGCAGGCCCTGGCGGCCGGGCTGGGAATCGTCACGACGCGCCTCAGAGCAGCCGTCGACTACTTGCGGGAACCCGAGAACTGCTTGTTCGTGGAGGGCCGCGATCCGCAAGGAGTCGCACGCGCCCTGAGCCGGTTGCTCGGGGAGGCGCGGCTCCTGGAGCGGATGCGACGCCACAATCTGGAGCTGGCACGACGTTTCGACCGCCAAGCGGTCGCGCAGGAGTTCACGCGGATCTACCGGGAGCTGGCCAACGGCTCTCCGGCAGCGGCGCACGGCGCCCTGCACGGGTCTGCTCGGGAGTCGTCATGCTGAGGGGGCCCCGTCGTGCGGACGCGTGCGCACGGGCGATCGGAGCGACGGAGGACGCATGAACATCGTAGGAATCCACGACGGACACAGCGCAGCCGCGGCGCTTCTGTGCGGTGGGCGCATGGTAGCCGCGGTCCAGGAGGAGCGCTTCACACGCATCAAGAACTGGGCGGGGTTCCCGGCGCAGTCGGTACGCTACGTCCTGCAGAGCCAGGGCCTGAGCGTCTCCGACGTCGATGCCGTGGTCCTCAACGGCCTGCAGATGCCGTACGCCAAGAGCCGTGCGGAGGTCCTCAACGAGTACGAGCGCACCGGCTCGCTCGGCACCACCCTCAAGCGCTTCTTGAAACGCACCGCGGTCAAGACCGTGTACGACGACCGCCGGCGCGCGCAGCGCAAGCGCTCGGTCGCCAAGTTCGGGTTTCCCGAGGAGCGCATCCACTTCATGGACCACCACCTGGCCCACGCGGCCGGCGCCTACTACGGCTGGGGGTGCTTCGGCGAGCCCGTTCTCGTGCTCACCAACGACGGCGCCGGCGACGGCCTGTGCGCAACGGTCAGCATCGGTGCGGGTGGCCGACTGCGCCGCGTCGCGGAGGTTGCCGAATCGGAATCGATCGGCAACATCTACGCCATGATCACCTTCATGATGGGGATGGTGCCGCTCGAGCACGAGTACAAGCTCATGGGGATGGCACCCTATGCTCCAGAGAAGCAAAGCCGGCAGGTCTACGAGATGTTCCGCAGGCTCATGGAGTTCCGTTCCGACAACCGGCTGGTGTGGGAGCGACGCAACGGTTGCCCCGAGACCTACTACAGCTACCAGTTCTTCCGCGAGCTCCTGCAGCTCAAGCGGTTCGATGTCGTCTGCGGCGGGCTGCAGATGTTCACCGAGGACATGCTCTCCACATGGGTGCGGAACGCCATCGCGCAGACGGGCATTCGCAAGATTGCCCTCTCCGGGGGCTGCTTCATGAACGTCAAGGCGAACAAGGTGATCATGGATCTGCCCGAGGTCGAGGATCTCTTCGTGATGCCCTCGTGCGGTGACGAGTCGAGCGCCATCGCGGCCAGCTACTACTGGCAGGCCCAGGAGGACCTGGGGCAGGGTCGCCCGGTCGGCATCGAGCCACTCGCCGATCTGTACCTCGGCCCCGAGGCGACGCGTGCCGACGAGGAGCGCGCCCTGCAGCGCTACGAGGCCTCGACCTGGCTCGACGTGGAGTCCGCAGGCGACTTGGAAGCGCGCGTCGCCGAGCTCGTCGCGGCCGGCGAAGTCGTCGCACGCTGCAAGGGCCGCATGGAGTTCGGCGCCCGCTCGCTCGGCAACCGCGCCATCGTGGCCGACCCGACGCAGCCGGAGGTCATCCGCATCATCAACGAGATGGTGAAGAACCGCGACTTCTGGATGCCGTTCGCGCCCTCGGTGCTGGAGGAGTGCGCCGACGAGTACCTCGTGAACCCCAAACGCCTCGCGGCACCGTATATGATCCTGTCCTTCGACACCACGGAACGCGTCGACGAGCTGCGCGCGGCCATCCATCCCTACGATCGCACGGCGCGCCCGCAGATCGTGTCGCGCGAATGGAACCCCGACTACCACTACCTGATCTCGGAGTTCCGCAAGCGGACCGGTCGTGGCGCCATTCTGAACACCTCATTCAACCTGCACGGCTATCCGATCGCCAACACACCCGAGGATGCCCTGGAGGTGCTCAAGAACTCGGGCTTGCAGCATCTCTTGCTGGGGCACTTCCTCGCGCACAAGCGCGGCAACGGGACGCCGGGCCGAACGTGAGCCGTACGCATTCGCATGCCGTTCCCGCCCCGACCAGCGCCGGACCCAACGCCACCGCCCCCGACGTCACCACGCTGATCCGGGCGCTGCGCAGCTGGCTCGAAGATCAGCGGTACGTTTCGTACGACCCGTACGACGGCCTCACGTCACAGCTCCTGCATCCCCTCTTCCGCCATCCGCTGCTCGCACGAGTCTGCCTGCAGACCGTCAAGCGATCGCCGCTCAACCTGCGGCCTGTGCTCGGAATCCGCAAGCGGCTGTACACGAAATCTCTTTCCGATCTCGTGTCGGCTCAGCTGCTGCTTTTCCGGCTCGACGCCGACGTGCGCGACCGGGATCGAGCCCTTGGCCTGCTCGATCAGCTGCGCGGGCGGATGCTGCCGGGTCACCCGGGATCCAGCTGGGGGATGGACCTCCCCTACGTGTCGCGCTTCGTCACGGCAACGCCTGCGACGCCGAATCTGTTCCAGACCGTGAATGCCGCCGTTGCGCTCCTCGATGCCTACGACGTCACGGGTGAGGTCTTCGATCTGGACCTGGCGCTGGGGGTGGTCGAGTTCCTCGAGCACGGTCTCGGCATGGTGGAAGAGAGCTCTGACCACGTCGTCTGGCGCTACTACCCGGGGAAGGACACCGTGGTCTACAACGTCAACGCGCTCGTCGGATCCCTGCTCGCTCGTCTGGCGAAGTGCGCCGCACGCGAGGACCTGGCGCGACTCGCTGAGCGCACCATCGCCTTCGTGCTCCTGGAGCAGAATGCCGACGGGAGCTGGTTCTACGCCCGCGGCCCGCAGGGCTGCTGGATCGACGGCTTCCACACCGGCTACGTGCTCGAAGCGCTCCTCGAATACGCTCGCATCACCGGTTCCCCCGCCGCCGCCGGCGCGCTCGAGCGCGGCGCGGACTTCTTCAGGCAGCACCTGCTCGAACCCTCGGGCCTGCCCCGCTACACGGAACGCAGCCTGCATCCCATCGACGTGCAGAACTGCGCGCAGGCCGTCCAGCTGCTCTCCAAGCTGGCGCTGAGCGATCGTTCCTGGTTGCCCTGGGCCGAACACGCCCTGGCCAGCTCCGCCCAGCACCTGCTGATCTGGAGCGGCCCCCGCGATGCACCGAGGGCACGTTTCCGCCTGCAGCGGGGTCGCTGGTTTCGCAACGACCTGCCGGCAATCCGCTGGGGCCAGGCTCCCATGCTCTTGGCCCTCGCCTGGCTGCACGCAGCGCAGCACGGGCTCACGGATCCGAGCTCCGGACGAACGCCGGCCGGGTGACCGCGCCAGGGCGGCTGTCCGACGCTCGGCGCCGCCGTGCGTCCCACACGTCCGCTCCCGTGGCCCGGGTCCGCGGCCCCGGCGGGGAAGTGGCGGGCGGCGGCCGGCACCAGGGCAGCCAACCGCTGCTGGAGTCGAACCACGTCCGGATGGCGGAGGCGCCGGGGTCGGTCGAGACGCTCGGGAAGGTGGAGGCCGGCCGCGTCGTGCGTGTCCCGGAGAGCCGCTGCGCCGCATGCGAAGGGCCCTCCGCGATCGGAGGGCCCTGATGCCCCGGCGAGGCTGGAGCTCCTTCGCGATTCGTGCCTAGGGCGTCTCGGGGTTGTCCCCATCCGCGTCGCCACAGTCGGTCTTCCAGCGACCCTGGAAGAAACCGACGGCGCCGCGCTCACCCTCGCGGACCGGCACGTAGTGGCCGCCCACGACACCGGCGCGCTCACCCGGACGTGCCGCCCAGTGGCCCCTGAACGTGCCACCCGGGTGCTCCGGATCCTCACTCGGCTCGAAGGTGCCGCGCGCCAGACCGATGATGCGGCCGCCACGACCGATGATCTTCCCGAACCACACCCTCATGCCCTCGTCGTTGACGCCGAAGTGCCCGCGGATGTGGCCCACCGGCCGGCCGTACTCGGCGATCCACAGGCCGCGGAAGAAGCCACGCTCGCCCTCGCGCACCATCCAGTGGCCGCGCACGAAGCCGCTCGGGCACGCCGGGTCGTTGCGGAGCGGCATCCCGGTCAGCGACACCTCGTTGCCGAGGTCGTCGACGGCGATCACCTCGTTGATCTCACGCAGCTCCGAGAGCGTCCAGCTACCCGCGTAGGGGCCGGTGTCGAAGGTCAGTGTCGCCGCGGCGTCGCTGTCGTCCTTGATCACCAGAAGCAGACCGTCGAAGTGCGGGCGCGTGATCGAACGGAAACCGACCACCTGCCTGTTCTCGCGTGGCAGGAGATGGTCGGTCGGGCGCTCGAAGGCAATGGTGCGGAGCACCGCGACGGCACCGCTGCTCACCGAGATGCTGCCGCTCCAATCGATGACGTCCTCGGCCTCGGGGTTGCCCTCGAGCTGTCCCCAGAGGATGCGCAGCGCAAAGCTGTTGTTCTCGATCACGGTGTCGCTGTCCGCCACCACGACGATGTTCTCCTCGGCCTCGAGCTTCGCGAGTTCCGGGTCGCCGAAGGCCGCGGATTCATCGGTGAACTCGTAGCCGCCGTATTCGCTGGTCAGGTCGGTCGACTCCTCCCAGGTGCTGTCGCCCTGGGACGAGGTCTGGTCCGGGGAGTCGGTGAGGAGGTCGCAACCCGCCAGAATGGCGACCGGGACACCAACTGCCAGAAACTTCTTGAGAAGGTCTACCGCTCGCATGGTGCCGTCACTCCTTTGGAAAAGCCTCTACCAGTTACTGGGAATCGGGAATCCCGCCGTTCCTGCCCAGCTCCAAGCAGCGCTGGTGCCATGTCCGGAAGGCGTCGCGGGTAGAGGCTCAAACCATTGAACGAGAACGGGTTGCAGATACGTGCCGGGCGGGTCGCGGAACCGCCCCGGCCTCCGGGGTGAACCGACAGGTACACCCAGGGGCGTGGGCGTGTACGAGGCCGGGCGATCGGAGAAAGCGGCTCGGAGGAGGGGAATCCGAGCCGCACCTCGGCTGCGGCGACGTGGGGATGCCACAGCCCGAAAGGAAGCCCCGCGGGACAGCCAGGTCCGCGCTCCCCGTCCTCGCCGCTCCGGAAGCACGCACCGGCCTCGAGGCCCCGCGGGGATCGTCTTCCCCGCGTCTACCGAGGCGTTGCCGTCGACTGACTGCTAGGAGTGAGAACGCAGTCGAGTCGAAAAGGTTGCGCGAAAAAGGCCAGGCCCTCGGCGGCGCGACAGGATGTCGCACAGGCGTCGCCGTTTGACACAATGTCACACTCCGGGCCTCGCCGGAAAACCGCCGGGGGCCGACCGCGTGTGTACGCCGCAGCCGTAATCTGTTATCGTGAAGCAGGTTCTAGGATCCCGGGGCGCCAGACGTGGGATCCGGCCACGGGCGCTTCCATGCGCACGACTCTTGCGCTCCGGGTTCCCGAGACGGTCGGGGCCGGGGCGCATCCTGCCGATCCAATCGGGCCCTTGGCGGGCCCCATCCATTCCAGACACTGCGCCCTGAGCGTTTCGACCCGGAGAGGGGCGTGCCGCCCGCCGGATTCCACTACGGCGGGCCGGGCTGCGCCGGTGCGGTCTTCGCGTCCCATCCGCGTTCACATCGACCAGCAACCGAATGGGCGCAACGTGGCGGGCCGCAAGAGAATGCTCTTCCTCTCCGAGATGTTCCCGCTGCCGGTCGCCAGCGGCAGTCAGGTGCGCACTCTCAATCTCATCCAGCGCTTCTCGGAGCGCTTCGACATCACGCTCCTGACGCTGGCGGCGGACCCCGGATACCAGGCACACCTGGGCGAGCTCGGCCAGCACTGCGTCCGCGTCGTACCCGTCGTCCCGTCCAACAAGCGAAGCGCCCTGCACCGCGCCGTCTTCAAGGCGCTCTACTGGGTCCGGCGCATCGCGCTCGCCGAGTCGGCCGACCGCTTCTACAACACGGTCCCCAGCGTCAACCGCGCCATCCGTGCAGAGCTGGAGCGCAGCCGTTTCGACGTGATCTTCTGCGAGTACTGGTACTGGGACGCCAAGCTCTTCGAGGCGCCGGGCCTCAAGGTGATCGACGCGAACGACGTGCAGTCGCAGCGCGTCGAGAGCCTGCTGGAGCGCACCCGCAACCCGATCGAGCGCATCCTCAAGCCGTTCCTGATTCGACGCTACAAGCGCTGGGAGGCCGAGGCGCTGAACCGTGCGGACGTCGTGGTCGCGGCCACGACGCGGGACCGGCAGGTCTTCGAGACCATGGTGGACGGCGAGACCGACCAGATCGTCATTCCCACCGGCCTCGACACCGACTACTTCGTTCCGCAGCTGACCGAGCCCGACCTGAAGAACGTCGTCTTCTACGGCTCGCTGGCAAACCCGGTGAATCGGGATGCGCTGCAGCATCTCGTCCACAACATCCTGCCGCGCATTCGTGAGCGGGTGCCGGGCTCGCGGTTGACGATCGTCGGCGCCTTCCCGACGCCCGAGGCGCGCGCGATGGCGGAGCGCGACCCGAACATCACGTTGACCGGATACGTGGAAGACGTCCGCGAGCCGCTCGCCGAGGCCGGCGTGGTCGTCGTGCCGCTGCGCTTCGGCTACGGGATCCGCGGGCGCGTGTTCGAGCTTCTGAGCATGTCGGTTCCCGTCGTCGCCACCCCGGTCGCGGTGGCCGGCATGGAACTGTCCTCGGGCGACGGTTTGCTTCTGGCCGAACGCCCGAACGACTTCGCCGACGCCGTGGTGCAGGTCCTCTCCGATCCGACGCTGCGTGCCGACCTCAGGCGGCGTGGGCGCGAGATCGCCGTCTCGCGCTTGTCGATCGCGGCGACGTACGATCGCCTGACGCGTTTCCTCGAGCGCCGCACCACGTCCACGGCCGTTCCCGTGCAAAGCTGAGACTCTCCACACACCCCAACCGGCGGCCAGGCGGTCTCGCCTGCCACACCGTCCGGCCTGGCAGCATCGGCTGCAACCAGCGTCCAGTGTGCTCGGAGTCGCACCCGGCGCTGGCGCGCGCCGTCTGTCGCCGAACCGGCCCGTCGGGCGCTTGGCGTGACGAAGCTGGTACGATGCGCGCATCGGAACGTCGAGCGGCGGCGCGCGGCACACTGTCGGGACGCGCGGAAGCGGCCAGTCACCGGAACGGGGGCGCATGTTCCTGATCGTCGTTCTACTCGGAATCGTCGAGGGTGTGACCGAGTTCCTCCCGGTCTCGTCGACGGGACATCTCATTCTGGTCGGACACTGGGTGGGGTTCACGGGCGAGGCTGCGAACACGTTCGAGATCGTCATCCAGCTCGGGGCCATCCTGGCGGTCGTCTGGGAGTACCGCCGGCAGCTGGTGCAGCACGCCTTGTCGATCGGCGGCGATCCATCCTCCAGGCGCTTCTACCTGAACATTCTGGTCGCTTTCCTCCCAGCTGCGGTTCTCGGGTTCCTGTTCCACGAAGCGCTCAAGGAGCATCTCTTCAACCCGCGCAACGTCGCTTGGGCCTTGATCGTCGGGGCCGTCGTCATCTACGGCGTCGAAAGCCTGCGTCTGCGGCCGCGTACCGCTGCCGTCGAGCGCATGGGGTTCGGCCAGGCCCTGGGTGTCGGGGTGGCGCAATGTGCGGCTCTGTTCCCGGGCTTCAGCCGTTCGGCGGCGACCATTCTGGGCGGTCTTCTGGCCGGCCTCGACCGGCCGACGGCGGCGCAGTTCTCCTTCCTGCTCGCCATCCCGACGATCCTGGGCGCCACCGTGCTCGACCTCGCGCGCAGCTACGGGGATCTCCGGACGGGCGATCTGATCTGGATCGCGGTCGGATTCCTCATCTCCTTCCTGGCCGCGTGGGCCGCGGTGCGCTGGTTCCTGCGCTTCGTGAGCCACCATTCGCTGCGCGTCTTTGCCGCCTACCGGCTCGCCGTCGGTTTCGTCGTCCTCTTCCTTCTCGGATCCGGGTAGATCCGAACACCAGCCGGTGCGCGGGGTGATCCGGCGAGGCCGCTGCAGCAGGACCTTCCCATCGGCCAGCACCGAGCCTCTCGGAACGTGTGGGCGCTGGGGTTCGCTCCAGGAGCACTTCCGGGCCGGGAGGCCAGCCGAGTCGGGACGCCGGGCCTCTTGGCGACGCGACGCCGCCTGTGATAGCGTGCGCCCGCCACGCGGACGAGGAGGCACGCATGCTCGCGACCTACCGGACACGCACGATCGCCGACGCGCTCGGCACCGCCAGCTGGACACGCGACCTGGTTCTGATCCTGGGCACGAGCTTCGCCACCGGCCTCCTCGCGCAGGTCGCCATCCGCCTGCCCTGGACACCCGTCCCCTGGACGCTGCAGCCGCTGGCGGTCTTCCTGATCGGTGCGGCTCTGGGGAGCCGCAGGGCCGTGCTCGCCATGCTGGCCTACCTGGCCGAGGGCGCCGCGGGCCTGCCGTTCTTCGCCGGCGGCGCCTCGGGGGCCGCGCACCTGGTCGGCCCCACGGGCGGCTATCTCTTCGGGTTCGTCGGCGCGGCCTTCGTCATCGGCTTCCTCGCCGAGCGCGGCTGGGACCGCTCCCCCGTGCGCGCCTTCGCAGCCATGCTCTCGGGCAGCATCGTCCTGTACGCCAGCGGCCTCGCCCAGCTCGCCGCATTCGTGCCGCACGATCGCCTGCTCGACGCCGGCCTCTACCCCTTCCTGGTGGGAAGCTTCTTCAAGATCGCGGCGGCCGCGGCCATCCTGCCCGGGCTCTGGCGGGTCCTGCGCAGGTTCCATCTCCTGCCGCGCGACTGACCCGCGGGATTCGCTGCGACCAGCACACCGCGTTCTGCCCCCACGGCCTCTCCACACCTCGCCTGGGATCAGCGCACGGATCCTTCTGCACGCACGCCGGCGCGCCGGAGGGGAGCCCGCGTGCGCTCCACAGGCCACTCGAGCCCCGATGGCGTGACGGACAGACCCTACGGGCCGTAGCGCCGGTACCACATGCGGAACACCAGCAGCGGCCACAGCTGCACGCTCCAGTCCCAGCGTCCCGCCTCGTGCTCGCGCAGCATGTGCTCGACGAAACCCTGGTTGAAGAAGCGCTGTCCGCCGTCGTCGCTGGACAGCAGGTGGTCGTGCAGGGTTTCGCGAAGATCCTTCCGGAACCAGCTGCGGATCGGAACACCGAAGCCATGCTTGCGGCGGTAGACGATCTCGTGCGGCACGAACTCCTCCGCCATCTTCTTGAAGATGTACTTCGACGTGCCGTTGTGCAGCTTGAGGGTGGAAGGAATCCCGGCCACGAATTCCAGCACGTGGTGATCGACAAGCGGCGAACGTACCTCCAGCGAGTTCGCCATGCTCATCCGATCCACTTTCGCCAGCACGTCGTGTGCGAGATACGTCTTGGTGTCCAGATAGAGGATCTTGCTCAGGAAGTCCGGGAACTTCTGTGCCCGAGCGTGGGCCTCGAAAAGCTCCGCCTCGCGCATGAGGCCGATCTGTGAGAGGGCCTCCCGGGAGAACAGCCGGCGCCGACCGAGCTTGTCGAACACGTGGCAGTAGCGTTCCTCGAGTGGGCGGTGGGCGCGACGGACGGCGCCCGCCATGCGACGCAGTTTCGCGTGTCCGGTGAGCCGCGCACCGAGGTCGAGCCCGGCGCAGGCGAGGCTGCGAAGCGGCTCCGGCACGTGGCGATGGAATCTCTCGTCGCGCTCGTGCACCGCGTGTGAATCGTATCCCGCGAACGCCTCGTCGCCGCCGTCGCCCGAAAGCACCACGGTGACGTGCCGGCGTGCAACCTGCGAGACCATGTACGTCGGCAGCGCCGACGGATCGCCGAACGGCTCGTCGAAGTGCTCGATCAGCTTCTCGACGAGATCGACGGCCCGCGGCCGCAGGATCTCCTCGTGGTGGTCCGTGCCGAAGGCGCGCGCCGCGATCCGCGCGTACTTCAGCTCGTCGAACGTCTCCTCGTCGAACCCGATGGAGAAGGTCTTCACCGGCTCGTCGAGGATCCGGCTCATGAGCCCGACGATGGTGGCGGAATCCACGCCGCCGGACAGGAAGGCCCCGAGCGGCACGTCGCTGACCAGACGGGCACGCACGGCGTCGGTCACCCGCGCGCGCAGCTCGTCGACGTACCAGCGCGGGTCGGTCTCCGTGTGCACGTTCGCGAACTGCAGATCCCAGTACGGCCGCACCTCGAGGTGCCCGGCGTGCAGCTTGAGGTAGTGTGCCGCCGGCAGCTTGCGCACCTCCTTGTAGATCGACAGCGGGTCCGGAATGTACAGGTAGCTGAAAAAGTCGTTCAGGGCCTGCCAGTCGAGGCTCCAGTTTCGCTCCGGAACCTCCCGGAGGGCCTTGATCTCGGAGGCGAAGAAGAGCCTGCGGCCGTCCCAGCTGTAGTACAGCGGTTTCTTGCCGACGCGGTCGCGGCCCAGGAGGATGATGTCGTGCTGGCGGTCCCAGAGCGCCACGGCGAACATGCCGCGCAGGTCTTCGAACAGCTGCTCGCCGCGCTCCTCGTAGAGGTGCACGAGCACTTCCGTGTCGGTGTGCGTCAAGAACTGGTGGCCCTTCGCTTCCAGAGCGTGGCGCAGCTCGGGGAAGTTGTAGATCTCGCCGTTGAAGACGACCCACACACCCTCGTCCTCGTTGTGGATCGGCATCCGGCCGCGCGCCAGGTCGATGATGGAGAGCCGGCGCGACGCCAGCCCCACGCGCTCGTCGGTGTAGTAGCCCTCGTCGTCGGGGCCGCGATGCGCGATCGTGTCGTTCATGCGCCGCAGCACGCCGGGATCGACGTCTCCGGGTGCGTACATGCCGCAGATGCCGCACATCGACGACTCCTTCACGGATACGCCTTGCACCACCCATGCGGCGGCTCCGCCCGCCACGTGGTCATGGAACCCCGAGCCGGGCAGGTGCCGGACGACGCGAGTTCCAGCATGCGTTCGGAGCTGGGCCAGCCGCATGTGTTCGGGCGGCCACGATCCGAAGGGTGCGAGGCATGGTAGCCGCGCTCCGAGCGCGCCGCAAGCTGCGGGGATGGCCGTGCTTGACCTTGGCACCGTGCGGTTGCATCCTGCACGGGTCGCGCCCATCCCGGGAGTCGGCGACACCTGACGCCGCGGAGTGACACGCCCGTTGCCGACAGACTCCACAGCACCGGTTCGCCCGCTCAGGGTCGGCATCTTCGTCGCCCTCCTGCCGCCCGAGACCTATGGCGGAACCGAGATCCAGGCCGAGCGCATGGCATCGGAGCTTGCCGCACGCGGGCATGAGGTCCACGTGTTCACGCGCCGCCAATCGGCATGGCGTGACGTGCGCGAGGATCGCGTTCGAGTCCACCGTCGAGCGGTGCTTCCCGTCCCGGGCTTGCGCTTCCTCGTCGAGATCGTGGCTGGCGCCCTGCAGGCGGTGCGCCACCGGCCCGAGGTGCTCCTGTGCTACATCACGCTCAACAGCGGGCTGCTGGGCTATGTGGCCCACCTGGTGTGTGGCGTCCCGTTCGTGATCTGGGTGCGTGGTGTGGACGAGGTGACGCTGCGGCCGGGGAGCTGGCGCACGCGCCTGACGCTCTTTCTCTTCGAGCGTGCGTCCGGCGTCTGGCTGCAGGCCGAAGCGCTGCGTCGAACCCTGCGGGAGGAGTGCGAGCAGACCGGCCGCAGCGCCGTGTGGCAGCGGCTCGAACCTCGCCTGCGCTTGCTCGGCAACGGTCTGGATCTGCCAGGTGCGAGCGCCGGCAGCGACCCGTCGCCGGAACGCTTCCTGTTCGTCGGTCGCCTGGTCCTCGAGAAGGATCTTCCCACACTGATCGCAGCGGTGCGCAAGCTTCGGGCTGCCGAGCTGTGGATCGCCGGGGACGGGCCCCTCGAGGCGGCGATGCGCCGGGAGGCCCGAGGTGCGCGGGTGCGATTCCTGGGCGCGCAGGCGCGCCAGAGGATCCCCGAGCTGTTGATCGACAGCCGCGCGTTGGTCCTGTGCTCCAGCCGGGAGGGCATGCCGAACGTGGTGCTGGAGGCGCTGGCGCACGGCAGGCCGGTCGTCGCCACCTCGGTCGGTGCGCTTCCAGAGCTCGTCGAGGACCGCGTCAATGGCAGGCTGGTTCCGGTGGGCGACGCGGACGCACTGTGCGAGGCGCTGCGCGAGATGCAGGATGACGCCACCTGGCGGCGCCTGGCGGCGGCCGCCCGCCCGTCGGTGGAGCGGTTCGGGTGGCCACACCTGGTGCGCAGCGTGCAGCGGGAGCTGCGGGCGCACGTGGAGCCAGCGCTGGCGAGCGGACGGGGAGACGCGCAATGACCTCGGACCGAGCCCAGGATCTGCGGCGCCCCCAGCCCGAGCGCGCGAAACCCGAGGCCCAGGC
>JBHHXQ010000005.1:0-23578 GCA_046757105.1 Candidatus Krumholzibacteriia bacterium | reverse complement strand
GAGTACTTCGCCAGGTCCGGCGCGTAGTCACCGATGAAGTACGGGAAGACACCGAATCCGACCCCCAGAAGGGGATGGTCCGCGATCATGTCCGCGGCCCCCTTCCAGATGACGATGCGCGTGGCGGCGCTCTTGTCGACCCTCTCCTCCGCGCTACCCGCCCCCTCGTTGCCGGAGGCCGTGCTCGCGAAGCGCTCCCTGACGCTCTGCGGAAGCACGGCGGGGTTGGCCAGCGCGAACGAGATCCCCGCCACCAGGATCACCAGCAGCAAGCGGTCCTTGATGAGGGCGAGCGTGAAGACGCCGGCCGCCAGACCAAGCATGCCGCCGCGCGACTGCGTCTCGCGGATCCCCTCGCACGTGGCCAGGAAACCGAGAAGCAGCGCCAAGCCGAGGAGCCTCCTCTGCTTGCGGAAGGTGCTCGAGAGCGCCAGGAGAATCAGTCCGTAGTAGATGAAGAAGGCGGCGAGCGTGTTGCTGTGTCGTGAGATCCCGCCGATGCGCATCTCGGCCCAGCTTCCACCCGTCAGGTTGCGATACTCGTGGTGCCCCATGAGCGCAACCACCACGGGCGTGATGGCGATGACGGCCACGACGCGGTGGACGTCCTTGCGGTCCTGGAGAAGCGCGGCGGTCCAGATGACGGCGGTGAACGGACTGTAGTACTGCTTGAAGTGGTTGACCAGTCCGAAGCCGCCGACCGAGTGCGCAAAGGAGGCGCCGCGAATGAAGGCCAGGAAGGCCCACAGGCCGTAGAGGACGATCGCCCACTGCACAAACTCGAGCTCGAGCTTGCCGCGTCCCGCCGGTTTTGCCATGCGCGCAATCGTGCTCAGCATCAGCATGACGAGAATGTTCGAGCCGTTCAGGCCCGGACCGATGTTTCCGACGATGATCTTTCCGAACGGGATGTAGGTGGCCAGTGCCACGATCGCCCAGCTCGGGCGCCGGCCGGCCGCCAGGAACGCCGCCACGGCTCCCGGGACGATCAGAATCAGGTTCTTGAGCAGCGAGATGTAGATGTCGAAAGTGATGACGAACGCGTACATGAACGTGAAGGGGAGCACGCAGGCGAGGAACCGCCAGTCGACGTTCCAGGAGAGCCGCGGCACGACCCGCAGGCGCACGGCCCGCCAGCCCCACACGCTCGGACGGATGGCCGGTGCCGCTGCCGCGAAGAAGGTCATCGTTCTGAAACCACACGTCGATGGAGTGCATGGATGTCCCGGAACATGCGTTCCTGCGAGAAGCACCTGCGTGCCCGCCCGCGACCGCGCTTCCCGAGCCGCTGGCGCTTTCCGGGCTGGCGCGCCAGGTCCACCAGGACGCGGGCGAGCGCCGCGGGCTCGCCGAACGGCACCAGGACCCCCGTGTCCTCGGCCAGGACCTCCGGGTTCCCGCCCACCGCGGTCGCCACACACGCGAGCCCGGCTCCCATCGCCTCGAGGAGCGCCAGCGAGATGCCCTCGGTCCGCGACGGCAGCACGAAGACGTCGAAGGCACCGAGCAGCCGCCACACGCTCGCGCGGTGACCGAGGAAACGCACGCGGCTGCACAGATCGCGCCGGCGCGCTTCGTCTTCGAGCCGCCCGCGCTCCGGACCGTCGCCCACGATGACCAGCGCCAGTTCGGGCGACTCGGAAACGGCCCGCGCGAAACCGGCCAGCAGCCCGTGATGGTCCTTGCGCGGCTCGATGCGGCTCACGGTGCCGACCACGACGTCGCCATCGCCGAATCCGAGAGCGCGACGGATGCGGGCGCGCTGGCCCGTCCTGTGCTCCAGCATCTCGAAGCGCGCTGCTGGAATGCCGTTGTGCACGACCCGGGTGTGTGCGGCGGCCCGCGGCCCGAGCTTTCGGCGCACCGCACGTCCGAGATCTTCGCTGACGACGATGCGCGCTGCCGTCCACGGGGCGAGGGCCCGTTCGAGCCACACGCCCCCGCGCCGCTCCAGGAAGAACGTGCTGTGCTCGGTGGTCACCACCGGAACACCCGTGAACGCCCCGGCCAGACGACCCCACAGGTTCGCCGTGAACACGTGTGCGTGGATCAGATCCGGCCTCTCGCGCCGGACGAGCCGGATCAAGCGACGCAGCGCGCCGATGTCGATGCCACCCTGCTTCTCGAGCGACCACACCGGAACACCGCGACGTGCAACCGTGCTTCCGAGCCTGCCACGGTGCCGCAGGCACGCGACGGCGGCCCGCGATGCCGCGGGCGGATGCAGCACCAGATCGGCCACCAGACGTTCGGCACCACCGACGTCGAGGTCCTCGATGAGGTGCAGGACACGCAGCGGCCGGATGCTCATTTCCCCTCCCTGGCGAGCGCGGGAACCCGCTCGCGAAAGATGTCCACCAGCTGGTGGACGTTCGTGGTGACGTCCCAAACGCTCTGGACGCGACGCCTGCCCCCGCGGCCGAGGCGGCACCCCAGCTCCGGATCGTCCAGGATGCGCGCGATGGCCTCGGCGAGCCCGTGCGGGTCGTGGGGCTCGACGAGAAGCCCGGTCTCCTCGTGACGGACGAGTTCGGGGATGCCCGAAACGCGCGTGCTCACGGCCGGCACCTCGAGCGCCAGCGCCTCGATGAGCACGTTGGGGATGCCGTCACGGTCGCCGTCCGAGCCGATCACGCTGGGCAGCGCGAAGACGTCCGCCGTCGCCACCCGGTCGAGCACCTCCCGCAGCGGCATGCCACCGCCGAAGCACACCTGGTCCTGCAGCGACAGCTGGCGCGAGAGCTCTCGCAGCTCGTCCTGCAACGGCCCCTTGCCGATGATCTCGAGCCGCACGTCCCGCCCCTCGTCGCGCAGCAGGCGCACGGCCCGGATCAGATCGCCGAAGCCCTTCTGCTCGACGAGTCGTCCGATGGTCAAGATGAGCGCTGGCGATCCACGCTTCGGGCCCCCGTTGCGGCGCGGCTGCAGCAATGGGTTCGTGGTCGACACGCCGTGGTAGTTGCACACGGCCTTGCACGGGTCGGCCACGGGATCCACGCGGCGCAATGCCTCGCGCAGGAAACCGACGTTGTACTGCGTGCAGGTCACCGCGAAGCTCGCGTCGGACAGCTTGCGGCCGAGCGCGCCGTCGGTGAGGAAGATGTCGAAGGCGTGCGCCGTGAAGCTGTAGTCGATCCCGAGGAGGCGTGAGATGAAGGCGGCCTGCGTGCACGGCACGGTGGCCCAGTGCGCGTGCACGTGGACGACGCCCTGGCGCGCCATGTCGCGCGCGAAGACCAGTGAGAGCGGCACGAGCCCCCACGCCTTCACCAGGGCCGCGCGGTCGGTGAAGGGAAGCCGGGCCAGCGCCGCGAAGGCGCGCAGCAGATGGACGGGACGGTGAGCGAGGTGATGGATCAGCGCACCCGCGGCAGCGGGCGACAGCAGCCTGCCGTAGCGCGTGCGCTTCTTCATCCGCAGGGCCTCGGACTGCGTCACGTTCGGATCCGCCGGCTTGTACGAGTAGATGCACAGGTCGATCCCCTGCGAGTCGAGCTCCGCCAGCTCCCGCGCCACGAACGTCTCGTGCATCTCGGGAAACTGCGAGACCAGAACGGCGAGTTTCTTCATCGAACGCCTCCTGCTCGTGGATCCCTCCGTAAGATGGCAGGGCCGTGTGGAAGGAGCCGCGTGCGACCCTTGTTCCGGATTCTTCGCCGCGAGGTGGGAAGCACCGGAATCGTCCCGAGCACCGGAAGGCCGAAGTCGTTCTCCAGCTCTTCGACGAGCGTGATCGGTTCGGAGAGCAGCTCCAGGAGGACGACCATGCCGACACCGAGCGCGACACCCAGGACGATGCCCATGAGCCTGAGCTTCATGGCCGAGGATCCGGCGGGCCGCGTGGGGAGCTCCGCCGCCTCCACCTGCGTGACTTCGGCCCCGATGGTCTCCTCGGCCATGGCGACGTCCTCGAGCCGATCGCGGAGGGCCTCGTACTTGCGTTTGGCGCGTGACACCTCCGCCGCCAACCGCCCCAACCTCGCGGCAAGTCCGACTCCGGTCGTGCGCACGGAGTTGTTCAGGACGCCAGAACGCCTCTGCTCCGAGACCAGCACGTTCTCGGCTGCGATCCACGACTCCTGTGCCGCCTGCGCGCGTCTTTCGAGCCACTCGCGGATCATCCTGGCGTCGCGGCGATTGTCCCGGCGGTTCTGCTCCGTGAGCTCCTGGGCGTAGCTCCGGGCGATCGCCAGCGACAGCTCCGGGCTGCTCGTCGTCGCCGTGATCTTCACCACACCCGCACCTTTGAGCCCGACGTTCACGCGGCGCCGCAGCCAGAGCACCAGGTCGCGCTCCAGCTTTGCCAGGTCCAGCGGCTCGGGTTTCCTGCCGAGCCGTGCCTTGAGCTCGTTCCAGCGCTCCTCACCCATGGCTTGCTTGAGCAGTGACTTCACCTCCACCACGAGCCCGGAGCCCATTCCCTCTTCGAAGAGCAGCTGTCGCTGTTCTTCGGTCAGGCGGCCGAGCACGGACCGGGTGCCCGACACCGAGAGCAGCTTCGTGACCCGCTTCTTCATGAAGCGTTCCGGTGGCTCTGCGCGCGGCTCGATCGCGCCACGGTCCACCTGCGTCGTGATCGAAGTCCCCTCGAGGAGCAACACCGCCGAGGACTTGTAGGTGGGCTTCGCCCGGGTGCTCAGAAACAACATCGGCCCCGCGGCGAAGGCGAAGACCAGCGCGAAGAGCGTCCAGCGCTCGCAGAACGCCAGCCACCAGCGCCAGACGAGTTTCAGAAACGCCGGCATCAGACCTCCCCGGAGACGAGGATCGGTCGTGCGTACCTGCGGCGGCGAAAGCGTCCGAGCAAGCGGCGCACGCTCGGCAGCAGCGGCTGCGGCCGGTCCGCCCCGACGGGCGGCTTCCCGTTGACGATCGCCGCAACCTGCGTGACCCCCGCAGATTGCAGGATGCGCTTGCATGCACGGATCTGCGGCCGCGTCGTCTGGCGTGGACGAACCACCAGAAGCGTCCAGTCCGCCGCCGCGGCCAGCCACACGGCATCGAGGTTGTGGCGGTTGATCTGCAACACCGGAGGACCATCCACCAGAATCAGCTGGTACCGCCACGACAAGCGGCTCTGCAGCTGCAGATAGGCCGGAACGAGGTCCCTCACCGTGCCGGGTGCGCCGCCCGCCAGGAGGACGTCGGGTCCTCCCCAGAGGTGGTGGACCAGAGCGCTCCAGTCGCAGCGGTCGCGGAGGATCTCGCCCACGCCCGGGCCGTCCGCGATTCCCAGGCGGTTGTGGACGTCGGGGTGCCGGTGATTGAGATCCACGAGGAGCACCCGGCGCCCGCCTCGCTTGGCCACGTTGCAGGCCAGATGCGTGGCGGCTGCGGTCTTGCCTTCCGCATCCATGCAGCTCGTCACGAGGAGCGTCTTCCCGCGGCCGTTGCCGAGGCCGGCCTCGATCTGAACCCGCAAGCGATCGAACTCTTGGTAGTCGGCTGCAGGCAACAGGTACACGAATCCCCCCTCAGAGCTGGGTGATGAGGTACACGAGCGTGGCGATGGACCCGACGTCGCTTGCGAACCCTGCCAGCGCTTTGATGCCGCCGAAGAGCTTCTGCATTGCAGTGCGCTCGTGCGCCGACACCCCCACGGGGTCCCCGGCTTCCACGCTCGGGAGGTGGCCGGCGCCGCCGTTCTTCAGGAACTCGTCCAGGTCGATCTCCTGGATCAGGCGCCGCCCGTTCGCGACGCGGATGATGCGCACCCCGGCGAGGTCCGCGAAGGGCGTGAAGCCGCCGGCGCCGATGATGACATCCAGCAGGCGGGTGTTCTTCCCGGCCTCGAACAGTCCGGGCCTGTGGACCTCGCCGTACACGCGGATCTGCTGGTTGAGATCCTTCACGATCTCTTCCTTGGGCGGATCCCACGCCGCCAGGCTGCGCTTGATGCTGCCGAAGCGCGCCGCGATGGGGACGAAGATCGCGTCGCCGCCGTGCAGCGGGGTCAGCAGCCGTGGGTCGCCCGTGATGGAGTACTGATGCAGATCCACCGAGATCCTGCGACGCGACTCGGGCGCACCGCGCTCGATGACGACCTCGTTCATGACCGCACCGTCCATGGCGCCGCCGGCCAGGCTCACGGCCTCGAGCACGTTCGAGTACTCGGGAACGTGATGCCAGCCGGGATTCACGACGTGACCCAGAAGCTGGAAGAAGTCCTTCTTCTCGATGAGGGCGAGCCTCGCCCCGCCCATCTCGCGCAGGTAGGGGGGCAGCGCCGCGTTGATCCGCGCCTCCACCTCGCCCAGCGGCAGGCCCTCGACTCGAACGAAGCCGACGCCAGGCAGGATGACGCCGCCGTTGCGGTCCACCACGTGCTCCGTGAAGCTGCCGTCGCCATCCGGCATGTACAGCGCCAGGACTTCGCCGGCACCGAGGCGCTGGACCTGGCGCATTCTCTTCGCGTGACCGTCGCGCCGGTCGGGCACGACGAGTCGATCGTCGCTCCGCACCCGGAGGTGCGGGACGACTGGGATCGCCAGCCTGGCGCCGTCCGCGGCGACGCGCACGATGCGAGATCTCCTGCGGTCGGCCCACGGCATCGTGCCGCCGGCCACCTCGAAGAGGGAGGGCGCCGACTGCGTGGCCGGCACCATGTACCAACCGGGGTAGCGCACGGCTCCCACGATCATCACGTACACGCGCCGTGCGGCGAGCGAGACCTGCAGCCGGCCCTCTCTTCCGATGAAACTCCGCAGCAGCGTCGTGAGCTCTTGCTCGAACTCCTCGATCGTCTTGCCGCGAACCGTGATCTTGCCGAGCAGCAGCATGTAGATGTCGCCACTGGGATCGACGTTGTAGTGTCCGGTCAGCTCTTCGACCTTCGGAACCTCGACGTACAGCTCGTCACCGGGCCCGAGGACGAGGCGGTCGGATTCCGGGGAGGGCTCGTCGAAGTCCAGGAACTCGGAGGGCGGGATCATGTCGAGATGCCGGGCGCCTGCCGGCACCTCGATCGCCGGCGGTGGGGCGATCACCTTCGGGGTCGCTTCCGCGAGGCCCGGCTCGGCGGGCGACGCCTGTGCGTCCGGCTGCGGCGTCCCCCGGCCTCCGCGACCGTTCTGCGCCCGAAGGTCCACGGCGTCGAGGACGAGGGCGGCGCAGGCACACAGGAGGAGCCCTGCCCGGACGCTCCTCGAGCGCCGACACCACAAGCGATGCATCCATTGGAAGAGAATGTCCAACATCGTCCGATCCTTCGGTGGAGGGGGCGGCCTGTTCCGTCGCGGCCGGTCCGTGTGCTCCGGAACGGCTCTAGTGCGCGCCGCTTCCGGTGAGCACGACCTTGATCGTCCTGAACAGGATCAGGAGGTCCATGCGCAGGGCGCTCGAGAAACGCGTCAGCGCGGCACCGTACGCATGGTCGTAGTACAGCTTGTTCTTCACACTCTCCATCGAGTCGTCGTACTCCAGGTTGACCTGCGCCAGCCCGGTGAGGCCTGGCTTCACGTCGCAGATCCGCTCAGCGTAGTACGGAATGTTCTTGTCCAGGTCGTCGTGGAAGCACGGGCGTTCGGGACGCGGTCCCACGAGGCTCATATCGCCGTGCATCACGTTCCACAGCTGCGGCAGCTCGTCGAGACGCGTCTTGCGGATGAAACGCCCGACGCGCGTGATACGCGGGTCGCCGCGCGCTGCCCAGGCTGGGCCACTCGCCTTCTCGGCGTCCCGACGCATGCTCCGCAGCTTGTAGATGCGGAACACCTCACCGCCCAGGTCGTGCTTGCGGCGTTCGTTGCCGTTCGGGGGTGCTCCGTGCCGGCGGCGCCGGTTCAGGCCCACGCGCTCCTGGCTGTAGAACACCGGGCCCGGGCTGTCGAGCTTGATCCACAGGGCGGTGACCAGGATCAGCGGCAGGGCGCACAGCCCCGCGGCGGTCCCGATCACGACGTCGATCACGCGCTTGAACTGCATCACTCGGGGGTTCATGCCATCCTCTCGATGGGTTGACGGGCCAGGTACCAGTCGATCGTCTTCCGCAGCCCGTCCTCGAAGGACACGGTCGGCATCCAGCCGAGGAGCTCGCGGGCCCTCGTGTTGTCCGCCTGGCTGTGGCGCACGTCGCCCGCGCACCAGTCCCCGTACACGGCGGGAACGGGAGCGAGCTCCTCGTGCAGCTTCTCGAGAATCTGGTTCAGGCTGATGCGGTTCCCACAGGCGAGGTTGATGATCTGTCCCGTGGCTGCGGGGGCGTCGGCCGCCCGGAGGACGCCGTCCACCACGTTGGCCACGTACGTGAAGTCGCGGCTCTGCGTCCCGTCCCCGAACACGGTCGGAGGCTCTTCGCGCAGCAACGCCGTGATGAAACGGGAGAGCACCCCAGAGTACATGGAGGTGGGATCCTGCCGGGGACCGAACACGTTGAAGAAGCGCAGCGAAACCGTCTCAAGTCCCAGGGCGGAGTGCCAGAGCTGCATGTACTGCTCACCCACGAGCTTGGAGAGCGCATACGGCGAGACCGGGCATGTCTGCATCGTTTCGACCTTCGGGATCTGTGGATTCGAGCCGTAGACCGAGCTCGAGGACGCGAACACGACCCGCCGCACCCCATGCGCGCGCCCGGCCTCCAACACGTTGTGCGTGCCGACCACACCGCACTCGAAGGTGGTGGTCGGGTCCTTCATGCTCCGGGGAACCGACGGCAGGGCCCCGATGTGGAAGACCACCTCGACGTCGCGTGCCGCATTCCGCACCGCGTCGATGTCGCGGAGGTCGGCCTCGTGGAAATCCACCTCGTTCGCGACGGCCGCGAGGTTCTCCCGATGGCCGGTGATCAGGTTGTCGAGGACACGGACCTCGTGTCCCCGCTCGACGAGGGCTTCGGTGACGTGACTGCCGATGAACCCCGCTCCTCCGGTGACCAGCATTCGAGGCATGGATTCTCCTTATCCGGTTGGGTTGTCGACGCGCTCCCAGCGGCTGGCCTGGGCTCCGCGCACATAACGCCACGCACCGCGCAGCGCGGTGTCGTTCAACATGTCGATGTACAAGACCAGATGGAAAACGGTGAAACGGCGCCCGAGCTCCGGCCGCAGGAGCACCGCGAGCGCCAGCCCGTGGAAGACGACCTGACCTGCCAGAGGAACGAACCACGGCCATGGCCCCTGGGCGGCCAGGATGGCGTTACTCACCAGCGCGGTCAGGAACAGGAACGGGCTCAGGATGCGCAGCCCCTTGTGGGAGACGAGCTGGAACGCGATGAGCCCGCGCCTCGGATGCAGCAGTGACCGCAGCCGGCCGAGCTGCTGCCAGTTGCCCGCCATGATGCGGACGCGCCGCCGCACTTCGCCCTGCGTGCTCGTGGCCGCCAGCTCGATGCTCGCCGCGCGCGGCTCGTACTCCACACGCCAGCCCGCTTCCAGGACGCGCATCGGCAGCACGAAGTCGTCGTTGATCAGATCCGCCTCCAGCGGCTGGTAGCACTCGCGCCGCAGCATGAGACAGGTGCCGTGCGCGCCCAGCGTGCTGCTGACCAGGGCCTCCCAGTGACGGATGCCGGTCTCGAAGCGCCAGTAGGCGCCTTCCGAGAGAGCGCGCGGATCGCTCAGGTCCTCGATGGCCCGGTAGGTCCCCGAGACGGCGCCGACGGCCGGATTCTCGAAGTGCCTGGTGAGCAGACGCAGGGCGTCGATGGACAGCAGCGAACTCGTGTCGCTGAACAGCAGCAGCTCCCCGCGCCCCTCTGCCGCGCCGCGATTGAGGGCCGCGCTCTTCCCGGATCGCTGGGTCTGCTCGAGGACGCGCATGCCCCGGGACTCGTACTCGCGCGCGATCTCCACCGTCCGATCGTCCGAGCCGTCCGAAACGACGAGGATCTCGCGCCGCTCCTCGGGCCAGTCGAGCATCAGGCAGTTCTCGAGCTTCTCGCGGATGTAGGCTTCCTCGTTGTAGGCCGGGATGACGATCGAGATCCTCGGATACGCGTGCGCCTCGACGCCCCCGGCACCGAAGGAACTCGGCCGCTCCTCGGGCAACGCGGCCCGGCGTCGGCTCCCGAGTCGTTGCCACACCCACAGGAAGACCCCATAGCCGACGTACGTCCAAGCGATCGCGGCCACGCTGAACGTGAAGATCAGGATCCAGACCCACGAGCTCATGCGGATACCCTCCGGACGCGCGAGGTGAGTCGTGCGAACGACTCGTACAAGCGCAGGTAACGATCATCCCCCACCGTGCGCTGGGCCGTGCGCACCGCCCAGGCGCGCGCACAGCCAAGTGCAAAGGCGCTGCGGCTCGGACACAACAGCCCCTCCAGCCCGGCGGCATCCGTTCCCCGCCGTATGGTCAGGCGCTCGAAGAGCTTCGGCGGCGTCGGTCTGGTGTTGAAACCGTAGGCGCTGCTGGCCCCGGCTCGATAGCCGGCGGCGTCCGCCGCGTCCAGAACGCGGGCGTCCACACGTCCACCCGGCGCCGACCACACCGCGGGCGGACTCCCCAGGACGCCTCCCAGGGCGACCCGACTTCCGCGCATCTCGCCCTCGAGCTCTGCATCCGTGAGCGTGGTGAGCAAGGCGTGCGTTGCGCCGTGTGTGCCGATCTCCATCCCGGCCGCCCGCATCTCGCGCAGCCGCTGGCTCGGGATGCCGTCCTCGCGGTCGATGCGATTGCTGGTGACGAAGAAGGTGCCCGGCCAGTCACGGGCGGCGAGGTGGCGCCACGCGACGTCCCCCTGGGTGGAGTCGCCGTCGTCGAAGCTCAAGACGATCGGGTGATCCCCCCAGAACACGAGGTCGCTCCAGCGCTCCAGGGCACGCTCCAACGTCACCGGCCCGAAGCCCAGCCGGCCGAGAAGATCGAGATGCTTCAGGAAGACGTCTTCGTCGAGCGCGTAGGGCGCTTCCTCGGGGGAGACTCCGGACCGGCAGCTGGCGGGAACGATCCGGTGGTACATCAGGATTGGAAGACGGGGTGCTGGGGTCGCACGCATGGACACACCGTTCCGTGTCGGGATGCGCCCCAGAAAAGTGTATCAGTGTACACGCAGCGTGTAAACGCGATGATGGTCCGGCTGCGGGAGCAACCGATCAGAGGACGCTCGAAGCTTCCCGGATGCCGTAAAGCTTCAACCATTGGCGTGTCACACGATCCCAGGTGTATCTCTCGGCCCTGCTGCGAGCGGCCCGGCTCGCCTCTGCACGCCGGAAGTGCAGGACCTCGAGCATGGCTGCGGCGAAACGCCGGATTCGTCCCTGCTCACCGGCGAGCTCCGCGAGCCTGCCGAACTCGGGACGCACGAGAGTGCGCGGTCCGTCGGTGTCGAACGCCACGACCGGGGCACCCATCGCCATGGCCTCGAGCAACGCGATTCCGAACGGCTCGTGCACGCTCGGAAGCGGAAACACGGACGCCAGGGCGAAGAGCGCCCGCTTGCGCTGCCCCCCAACGTAGCCTGGGAACACGACGCGAAGCCCGGGAACCGACTCGGCCTCCTCCTGGATCCGATCCACGTACGCGCCGCGGTTCGGGGGGCCCGCGACGACCAGGAGGCAGCCCCGGGGGAGCTGGCGCCGCAGGGCCAGATGCCGCAACGCTTCGATGAGGATCTCGAGGCCCTTCTGCCGCACGATGCGTCCCACCCAGACGATGACGGTGTCGTCCGCGCCGATGCCGTGCTCCACGCGCAACTCCTGGAGCTCCTCGGAGGTGGGCCACTCGAAGCTCTCGGAGCCCAGACCGTTGGGAATGGCGACGATGCGCGGATCCCCTTCCTGCATCCGGTGCGCCGCGCGCATGCGCTCGCACTGCGACTCGCTCACGCAGACGACGGCCGTTGCGCAGCGCACGGCCCGCTCTTCAGCCTCGAGGAGATACCGCAGCTTCATGCTGCGCCCCACGCCGAGACGGGCGAGCTGCACCAACCAGCGGCGAGCGCGCGCCGGGTCGCGTTGCGCTCCGATGCTGCTCAGGAGCTGCTTCAGCGGCGCCTTGAGCGGATGGTCGCGGACGCCGTATCGTCTCTGCAGCGGCCCGCTCCCGTGCAGCAGATAATCGAGCCACTCCTGGCCGCGTTCGCTGTGCATCGTCACCCAGCAGTGCACTCCGGCCCCCCGTAACGCCGGAGCACACGCCCCCCACACTTCGCCGTGCAGCTGCACGCCGATCACGTCGCGGGACGATCGCGCGCGTTCCACCAGAGCGCGTGCCACGCGCTCGGCCTCCTCGCACCCGGGGAGCTCGTGGACCCCCAAGGGTCGTCCGAGGAGCTGGGAAATCGGGCGGACGTGGAGGCCCGGGAGGGATTCGTGATACCCCCTCGCATCACGTTCCTTGCACCAGACCTCGACCTCGACGCCCGCCCGAACCAGAGCCAATGCGGATTCCCGCGCCACGACACCCAGACCACCGCGCACCTGGAAGGGCTGCACGGGGAACTCGTTGGAGATCACGTACAGGCGGCTCATCCACCAGCGCCTCCTCCGACCGCAGCGGCCGGCCGGCGCAGGGGCAGGAGCGCCAGATGCGCGTACGCCTTGGGATGTGCGAACGGAGCCTCGCGCAGCGAGCGCAGCAGATAGCGTCCCGCGCGCCTGCGGGCTCCGTGGGTCAGGTCCTCGTACGCACAGCGGTAGCAGTAGTCGGCGATGGCGCGCCGTGCCTGCCGCGGTTTGACCCGGTCGGCGTGCCGCTCCGAAACCCGGCGGATGAGATCGATGCGCCCCCGGCGGGCGATCTCGGGATCGCTGCTGCGTGTGATGCTCGTGGAGACCAGGCGGTACGAGGCCAGAACCTCGGGCAGCATCGCCACCGGGCGGCGCGCGGCGATCTCGAGCCACAGGGCGATGTCCTCGCCGTAGGAGATGTCCGTCGGGAAGCCACCTGCCTCCTCGACGACGCGCTTCAGCGCCACCGCACTCGAGGTCATGACGGGATTCACCCGGAGCATCGACACCAGATCGTGGTCTTCCGGAAGGGCGCGGTCCCGGCGCGCCGAACGCACCAGGACGGTGCCGTCGGAGGAGATGACCTCGTAGTCCGTGAAGCAGAGCCCCAACTGTGGCCGATCGCGAAACGCCCGTCTCTGCCGCTCCAGCTTCTCGGGCTTCCAGATGTCGTCGGCGTCGCAGAAGGCCACCAGCTCCCCCGAGGCTTCGCGGATTCCGAGGTTGCGTGCGCGGGCGACGCCGCCGTTGCGGACGCGCAGAATGCGCACGCGGGGATCGACGCCGTCGGCGCGTGTGCTCGTCTCGTCACGGCTTCCGTCGTCGATGACCAGAACCTCGTCCTCCGCCCGCAGGGAAGGAACGATGCTCCGGAGCGTTTCGACGATGGTCGATTCGGAGTTGTAGGCGGGAATGATCACGCTGCAGCGCATCGGGGCCTCCGTACGAGATGCAGCCTCTCCCGGACGTCCCTCACGAGCTCGGCGGCGAACTTGCGATCCTGGGCCGGCTGGAGAACGAGGGAACTCACGGGCAAGTGGGTGGCGCGCAGGAAAGCCACTGCGAGCACGAGTGCCTGGCTGCCGTAGGAGAGGAACGAAGCAGCCGCGGCACCCACGATTCCCAATCGCGGGATCAGGATGACGTTGAGAGCGATGTTCGTGACCAGGGCGATGCCCGAGGAGATCGACACCAGCAGCGGGCGTCCCCTGCCGAAGAAGAACCCACCCAGGATGACCGAGTAGCCCATCGCGATGATCGCCGGCAGGAGCACGTAGAGTGCCGGGAGGCTGTCGTGGAACTCGGCGCCGTACACGGCCGGGACGAGCCATGGCGTCACGAGAGCCAGCCCCGCGCCGCCGACCAGCATGATCCAGAGGTTCATGCGCACGAGCCTGGCGGTGAACCGCTCGCCCTCCTGCTGCGCCGATTTCATCGTGCGTGGAAAGAGCAACATGCCGAAAGTCTGTGGCAGATACGAGAGAACCTGTGCCACGCTCACGGCGACCACGTACAAGCCGACCTCGCGAGGCAGCAGGAAGAGGTTCAGGAGGTAGATGTCGAGCCTCAGGTTGAGGTAGTGGAAGATGTTCCCGACGTAGCTTCGCCCTCCGTATCCCAGGGACCTGCGGAGGGTCGCGGCGTCCCAGGTCCAGCCTCCGGCGATGCGGGTCAGGCAGCCCATCGCGACCATGCAGGCCAGAGCGAACGAGGCGACGAACACCACCGTCGCCGACCCGACCACGACCCGGTTGGAGAGCGCCAGGACCACGAGGAGGACGAAGAACCCGGCGGGCTGCACGAGCTTCACCGCATTGAAGAGCGGCACGCGACCCTCGACGAGCAGGAGCCCCTGTGTGTAGTTCAGCATCAAGCCGAACGGGAGGATCGCCATGGCCAGGACGATGTAGCGCGGGTCCACCCCACCGAGCCCCGCGCGCAGCCACGGCCAGGTCGCCCAGAACAGCAACCCCAACACCACGCTCATCAGCGTGGCCACCAGGCTGGAGTTGCCCAGCAGGGAGGCGAGCGGCGTCTTCTCGCGAGCCCGCAGGAACTGGTTGGAGTTCTCGAGGCCGAGACCACCCAGCATGACGAACACGGTGGCCGGCAGCAGTGCGATCGACAGCTGTCCTTTCCCCTCGGCTCCGAGGAGCCGGGCGGTGAGGATACTCAGCCCGAAGCCGATGCCGAGCATCACGGCCTTGCCTGCAAGCGTGACAACCGCTCTGGCCAGGAACACGAGCCGATCCTCAGGTGTGCAGCGGAGCGACCGCCGACTCCAGGTCGTCGCAGATGGTCATGGCGCGATCGAGGTGCAGGAGCTGGAAGAGCTTCTGGACGATTCCCTGCAGGTGCAGGACACGCACGTCCCCTCCCTCGGTGCGCATGCGCTTCAGGGCGGAGATGAGCGCTCCGACTCCCGAAGAGTCGATGTCCTGGACGTTTTCCAGGTCGAACACCAGAACCTGCGGCGGATCCTCGAAGATCTTCTCGAGCTCGCTGCGGAGACCTCCGACGGTTTGCGCGTTGAGCGCACCCTCGAGCTTCATGACTTCGCTCTTGCCGTAACTCTCGCGAGACAACTGCATATCTCCCTCCTCAGGATTCGATCTTCTTGCGAGCACGGATTCTCTGTGTGCCCCGGGGCTGGGTCGAAGGCTCGAACTCCAGAGAATCCAGAAGCTGCCAAGCCACGAACAGTCCCATGCCGTTTTCCGGAAGCTCGTCCCAACATGGCTCCCGGGCGCCGTCGGGCCGGAACTGGATGCCGTCGTACTCCAGCGTGACGATCAGCTCGCCCTCGAGGCGTTGCGAAGACACCAGAATGGTGCGTCCGGGGTCGATCTTGGCGTGCTTGCAGGCATTGACGAAGAGCTCGGTCATCGCCACCAGAACCTCCGGCCTCGGACCGTCCCGGGGGTCGAGCTCCCCCAGGTCCTCGTCGAGGAACTCTCTCAAACGCTCCAGTTGGCCCACGGAGGGCTCGAGTTGGATGCTCCTCGGCATCACTGCGCTCCTGCTGCAACGAGTTGCGTCACGAGATGGCCTTCCGGATACCGACCAGGCGAGCGCGGCGAACTTCCGAAAGCTTCGGGCTCCCAGCCACGCTCCCCATGCACCACCGCGAAGAGTTGGCGCCGTGCATCGTGACTGGCTGGGAGATGCAACGGGCTGCGCTCGATCTGGACACCGCAGCCCCATGGGTTTTCACCCGGTGTGGATTTCTAGTCTATCAGTCGGTTTCGTCGAGCGTCAAGTTGTCACGCCCACCCGATGCAACGACGCAGCAACCGCGCCACGTTTGTGATCGCGGAAGGGGTCCTGCATCCCGGAATCGTGTCCGGCGCGGAGGAGGGAGTCCGCGGTCCACGCAATCCAGCCAGGCGTGGGCGATGTTGCATCACAGTCCTGGCGCAGCCCGCCAATTCGAGCGTTGTCACCCGTGAAAAAGGTTGTGTACACTTGAAGACGATCCGGGGCGCCAGTTTCGGAGTATTTGGAATGCTGCTCGCAGCGGTTGGCGTCGACCGGGCCTCCCCCCGCGCCATTCCCTGCAACCCGGTGACGTGGTCTCGTGTCGCTCCTGCGGCGCACCGCGCCGAGATGCCGGGTGCTCCCCTGCGGCCAGTGTTCCGGCGACGTGCTGCAATCTTGCCGTAGACACGAGGGGCTTCCACGCGGCAAAGGGACCTGCCAGCGATGCAACCAGAGAACACCCGACCCGTGCGAGCGCGAGCAGGCAGCAGACCGGGTGTGACAAACCCGCGAACACCTCTGGGCGGAAACCCAACCTGAAGAGAGAGGATCTGGACATGCAAGGCGGACGCGTGCGGATACCAGGAATCGCGGCGTTCCTGGCCCTGTGCGTCGCCGTGACGGCGACGGCTCGAGCGAATGCGCAGGGCGCCGAGGATTTCGAGTTCTTCGCGGTCGAGGCCGAGGTGATCTCTGCATCGCACAGGCCGCAACCGATCCACCTCGCGCCCGCCACGGTGTACGTGGTGTCCCACGAAGACATCATGACGTCGGGCGCGCAGACCCTCTGGGACGCGCTGCGGGCCGTGCCGGGGGTGGACGTCGTGACTACCAGGACCTTTCAGGGCGAGGTCGGCATCCGCGGCCTCAACCGGGCAGTCAACAACCGGACCCTGGTTCTTCTGGACGGGAAGACGGTCCTCAACGGCTTCGCCGACTGGGTCACCTGGGAGAGCATCCCGGTGGTGCTCGACGAGATCGACCGCATCGAGGTGGTCGAGGGTGCCGTGTCGGCTCTGCACGGGGCCAACGCCGTCAACGGCGTCATCAACATCATCACGCGGTCCCCCGAGAACCTGCCGCGGGGGTTGGTGCGGTACAGCAGCGGGCAGCACAGCACCAATCTCGGCACGGCGATCCTCACCGGTTGGTCCAGCCAGGCCGACTACAAGCTGTCGGTCGGGTGGAGGGCGACGAACCAGTTCGGCAACAGAGAGGCCCTGTCTTCCGAGGTGAGCAAGCTGCATACGCAGCTGCGCTGGCGGCCGTCCGCGCGGACCGAGCTGGGCGCCACGGCCGGCTTCGCGAACGTCAACACGGATCTCACGACAGGATCGCTCGGCGCCGCCTTCGACGACGGACCCACGGGGTTCGGCCGCATCGATCTCCGCCTCCGCGACACGCAGCTGCGAGCCTTCTGGAATCGAGGCCGGACATTCTTCCGCGGCCTCAACGCGCTTCGGGAGCCGCAGGAGCACTACGACACCTACGACGTCTCCCTGCAACGTACCTTCGATCTCCCGGGGCTCAACGCGCTGGTGGTGGGAGGAGGCTACCGGCACAACACGCTGCGGTCCATGTCGGCCGACCCGAGCTACGTCCGCCAGGATCTGGCCGCGGCGTTCTTCGAAGACACCTGGTCCGCCACGCCACGATTGAGCTTCGTGATCAGCGCCCGGCTGGACCGGCACCCTCTCACCCACTGGGTGCTGTCGCCGCGCGGCACAGCGATCTTCCACCCCAGCCCCAGGAACGTGTTCCGGATCTCCGGGGGATCCTCGTTCCGCAACCCGACGCTCCTGGAGAACTTCCTGGCCTTCAGCCAGGCGAGCCCGAACCCCGGGACCGAGATCCCGAATCCGCCGTACGAGACGATCCGCACCTCTCTCGTCGGCAACCTGCAGCTCGAGCCGGAGCGGCTGCAGCTCTACGAGGTGGCCTACCAGGCTCGTCTCGGCAAGCTCCGCACGACGATCACGGGCTACCGCTACCGGCTCGCCGACATGATCAGGACCAGCGAGACCGTCGACCTCAGCAGCCCTCCGACGCTCGATCTGACCACCTCGTTCGTGAACCGTGGCGAGATCCACGCGGTGGGTGGCGAGTGGGCCGGGGACCTGCGCATCTCGAGGAACGTCCGGACCCATCTCAACTACTCGTATCAGAGCCTGCGGGGCGAGACGGCCTATCCACGCCACAAGGTCAACGGTGGGATCCGCCTCACCGCTCGCGGGCTGACAGCCAGTCTGTGGGCGCACTGGACCGACAAGTCGTTCTGGAGCAAGAGCCTGCGGCCGGGGAGCGAGGTCGGCAGGGTGGAGAGCTACGGTCTCCTGAACTCGTACTTCGGCTATCGCTTCTCGGGTCATCTGCGCGGACTGGAGGTGGGCTTGAGCGCGTTCAACCTGGCCAACAACGAGCACTATCAGATCCTGCCGGCCCTGGGCCAGGGCGAGCCGGGTCAGAACGGCGAGATCATCCGCTCCCGATGGTTGGTCTCGGCTTCCTACAGGTTGAACTGAACGGTTGTCTCGGGATGGAACGTCAGGATCGATTCGCGTCGCTCGCGAGACGGACATCGAATCGAGGCTGAATTGAGACCTCTTCGCGGATGCACGTGGCTGGCGGCTTTCGGGACTCTGGTGGCCCTGAGCGTGCCGGTGATGGGCAGCGCCCAGAAGGTGATCGCGCTGATGAGCTCCGACCTCGAGCCCTATCGCCTGGCATACAAGGGTCTCGAAGAGGAGTTGGGGCATCGGGTCCCGTCGCAGAGCCTGGATGGCCGCACACCGGCGATTCCCGGCGAGGTGCGCGTCGTCGTGGCCATCGGGAGCCGGGCGGCGCTGCAGGAGTATCCAGAAGACGTGGTGCTGATCTACTGCATGGCGCCCGGGACCGGAAGCCGGGACACACACCACGCGGGACGGAGCGTGAAGATCCACATGCTGCCGCGCTCGGCGAGCGTCGTCGCCAAGATCCGCGAGCTGCAGCCCGATCTGAGCAGGCTCGCCGTCTTCTGGAGCTCACGGTCGACCGCGGAGTACCTCGAAGGGCTGGCATCGCAGATGGCGTCCGAGAGCCTGGAGATCCTGACCAAGAGACTCGAGAAGCCGGAGGACATTCCCGATCGCCTGCGCGACCTGGCGAAGCAGGAGGTCGACGCGCTGTGGCTGTTGCCCGACCCGCTGCTCGTGAACGCACGGACCTTCTCCATGCTCAAGGAGTTCGCGTGGTCGAACGACGTGCCGTTCTACGCTCCCACGGCCGGCCTGGTTGCCAAGGGAGCCGTGGCGTCGGTTTCCAGCAGCTTCGAGGAAATCGGCCGGACGGCCGGAACGGCCACCCGGCTGGCGCTCCAGGGAGCGCTCGGCGCCGACCAGATGTATCCGCGAAGGATCGAGACGAACCTGAACCTCACCGCGGCCAAGCAGACCGGGCTCTTCGTTCCGGACCACCTCAGACGGAAGATCGACAAGGTCCTGCAATGACACTGCGCACCAAGATCTTGCTCTTCGTCCTGCCGCTCATCGCGGTCTCCGTGGTGACGATGACGCAGTTCTCGCGCTGGGCCGTGGAGAACGTGATCACTCGAGAGGTGGTCAAGAGCGGGCTGTCGCTGGTGTCCACCGTTTCGACCGCACCCGATGTGATCCGGGGATTGCAGTCGCACGACGAGAGCCTGCTCCTGCCATCCCTGCAGTCCCTGGTGGAGGGATCCAGCGCCGTCTATGCGATCGCCCTGGACCGGTCAGGCCGGGTGCTGGCGCACACCAATGTCGTCGAGAAGGGGAAGCGATACGACGATGCGGTCACCGCAGAGGCGCTGTTGACGGATCATTCGGGGAGCCGCCGGACCGAGGTGGACGGGGCGCAGGTCACGGACGTTCATGTTCCCGTCTGGGAGTTCCAGGAGGCCGACGAGGACGAGTTCCTGTTGCTCGGAGAGAAACGCGAGTTGGTGAAGGCGCGTCTGGGGACGCTTCGATTGGGCTTGCCCCTCGAAGGGGCCATGCACACCGCGGGTCAGATCTCCCGGCAG
Source organism: Candidatus Krumholzibacteriia bacterium (assembly GCA_046757105.1). Lineage (GTDB taxonomy): Bacteria > Krumholzibacteriota > Krumholzibacteriia > JBHHXQ01. The sequence continues at coordinate 3,892 of JBHHXQ010000005.1, read as the reverse complement.
GTGTTCTGGATCATCACGGCGGTCCACGTGCTGGCGCTCGGTCTCACGTTGCTGTTCATGGGCCGCGTCCTTCTCCCCGTGCGGCAACTGTCGGTGGCGGCGCAGAAGATCGGCCGTGGTGAGCTGGGTGTCACGGTTCCGGAGTACTCCTCCGACGAGATCGGGAGACTGGCGCACAGCTTCAACGTCATGAGCCGGAAGCTCGCCCGGACGACAGTTTCCAAGGAGTTCCTGGACAACATCCTCTCCAACATGATCGACGCCTTGATCGTCACGGACACCGAAGGGTGCATCCGCGTCATCAACCGTGCCGCGCTCAACATGCTCGGCTACGACGAAGAGGAGCTGCTGGGACGGCCCGCATCGATCCTGGTTGCCCCGCAGGAGCCGACGGACCTGGTGCGTCCCCTCGATCCCCATGGGAAGCCGTTCACGGCCCACAACCTCGATGCTTCACTGGTGTCGCGCGCCGGTGACCTGCTGCCGGTTCTCCTCGGTGCATCCACCTTCAGGGATGTGGAGGGTCGCATCGCCGGGCTCATCGTCACGGCCCAGGACATCACCGACCGCAAGAGCTCGGAGGAGGCGCTCCGGACCAGCGAGGCGACACATCGGGCACTGCTGGACGGGATCCCCGACTCGATGCTGCGGGTCCGCAAGGACGGCCTCATCGTCGACTCCAGGACGGCGAAGGGTTCGCACTCCCATGCGCCGCGGATCCCGGCGGCCGGGCGGAACATCCACGAGGCGTTGCCGCCCGGGATCGCCCGCCAGTTCATGCAGCACGTGGGTTCCGTGATCCGGACGCGCGAGGCCGAAGTCGTGGAGTACCAGCTGCCTGCCGCCGGGGGCTCGCGGGACTACGAAGCCCGGATCGTTCAGAGCGGCCCCGAGGAAGTGCTCGCGATCGTGCGCGACATCACCGAGAGTAAGCAGCTCGAGCGCGAGCTGCGCGAGGCGCACCGGGCGGCGCTCGAAGCGGCCCGGGTCAAGTCCGAGTTCCTGGCCAACATGAGCCACGAGATCCGAACGCCCATGAACGGAATCATCGGGATGACGGAGCTGCTTCTCGGGACCTCCCTCGATCCGGAGCAGGCGGAATTCGCGAGGACCGTGCACAGCTCCGCGGACTCGCTGCTCAACATCATCAACGACGTCCTCGACTTCTCGAAGATCGAGGCCGGCAAGATGGAGCTCGACAAGACGTCGTTCAGCCTGCAGGACACCCTTTCCGATGCCCTCAGATTGCTGGCGCTGCATGCGGATGGCAAGGGACTGGAGCTCGCGTGCCGGATTGCGTCCGATGTTCCCGATGTCCTGGTCGGTGACCCCGCTCGCCTTCGGCAGATCATCGTGAACCTGGTGAGCAACGGGCTCAAGTTCACCAACAAAGGCGAGATCGTGGTGTCCGTGCAAGTGGAGTCACGAGCCGGCAACATCGTCGACCTGCACTTCTCGGTGCATGACACGGGGATCGGCATCCAGCAGGACAAGCTCGACCGGGTTTTCGAGGCTTTCGAGCAGGCGGACGGCTCATCCACGCGGAGGTACGGAGGCACCGGCCTGGGTCTCGCAATCTGCGGCAACCTGGTCGAGCTCATGCAGGGCCGGATCTGGGCCGAGAGCGAACTGAACCAGGGCAGTACGTTCCACTTCGTGGTGCGCCTCGAAGTCCAGGAGGACGGGTTGGCCGCGGATCCCCCGCCACAGCCCGTCGAACTCCAGGACGTCCCGGTCCTGGTCGTGGACGACAACGACACCGACCGCCGCATCCTCTCGGAGATCCTCCTCCAGTGGCACATGCGGCCCACATGCGTGCGCGGAGGCAGCGAGGCGCTCTGCGTCCTCGAGGACACCGTCCGCTCCGGGGGCTTCTTCCCTGTGGCCCTGATCGATTTCAACATGCCTGGCATGGACGGGTTCGAGCTGGCTGAAGCGATCCGCAGGAACCCCGTGTTCCGGGACGTGACGATCATCATGTTGTCGTCCGCGGCCCGGAGAGAGCCGGCGGCACGCTGCCGCGACCTGGGCATCGCCGCCGACCTCCCGAAACCGGTGAAGCGGGACGAGCTCCTCGAGGCGTTCACGCGTGCACTCGGAACCGACAGCGCCCGGAGCGCCATCGCAAGGCCCCCGGAGTCAAAAGGGACCCTCGACCGGCCGCCACCCGCCGCAGGCGAACCGGTCCCCGGCGGGGACGATCCCGTGTGCACGGTCAGGATGCGGCCGCTCGACGAGCGGGCAGGCGGAGGCAGCCGCCAGGGAGGCGACCGGCGGTTCCGCGTCCTCCTCGCCGAGGACAACCTGGTGAACCAGAATCTGGCGGTTCACCTCCTGAAAAAGCGTGGCCACGCAGTGACGGTGGCGAACAACGGCCGCGAAGCGGTCGAGGCCATCGAGAAGGAACGCTTCGACATCGTGCTCATGGACATCCAGATGCCGGAGATGAACGGCTTCGAAGCCACGGCCGCGATCCGGGAGATGGAGCGGCAGCGAGGAGGACACGTTCCGATCCTGGCGTTGACGGCGCACGCGATGAAAGGTGATCGGGAACGTTGTCTCGAGAGCGGCATGGATGCCTATGTGACCAAACCCATCCAGGTGAAGCTTCTCTTCGAAACGATGGAATCTCTGGTTCAACCGGACGAACGGCAGGACGATGCCAACGCCCCACACGTCGATGGGAGCGGCTCGAGGACCTCACCCGACTCCCGGGCCTGCGGGGTGTTCGACCGCGAGCGGGCCCTGGAGAGATTGGGGAACAGCCCGGAGCTGCTCGCCGAGCTGGCCGAACTCTTTCTGGAGGAGTACCCGAGGCAGATCGGCCACGTGGAGTCCGCCGTGCGACAGGGCGATGACGAAGCGGTGCGGCTGGCGGCACACACCCTGAAGGGATCCGTGGGAACGTTCTGCGCGACAGCAGCCATGGAAGCCGCACGCACGCTGGAGTTGCTCGCGAAGGAGGGGCGGGCGGAACATTTCCAGGAAGCCTTCGCGGAACTCAAACGCGAGAGCGAGCGCCTGGTTGCCGCTCTCGGGTCGATGATCCAGCGGACCACGTCTTGAGCCTTCCGAGCTGGGCGAGGAGCCGCAGGGGCGAACCCCACGCCCAGGTGCCGGCAGCCCCGTGGGTGTCTATTTCGCAGGCTTCGAAGAGATTGCCGGCGCCTGAATCAGCAGACGCACGGCTTCGACCGCGGTGTCGATGACCCGGTCGAGGCCCTTCTCGAACTCGGGCCCCGCCTGCACGCGGCTGCCGTCCTCGCGCCACTCCTCGCGCAGCGCCAGGATGCAGCCCGTACGCACGCCCCGCAAGCGTCCGACGACGAAGAGAGCCGCGGCCTCCATCTCGATCGAAAGCACCCCGGCGCGCCGCAAGAGCTCCATACGCTCTCGCACGGCATGCTCACCCAGCCAGCTTCCGGAGTAGTAGGCATCGGACGACTCGACCAGCCCCACATGATGCGGATGGTCGGCCCGCACCGCCGCCCGGCGCAGCGCATCGACCACATCGAAGTCGGCCACCGCGGGATACGTGGGCTCGATGTACGAGCTGGAGGTCCCCTCGCTCCGCAGGGCGGCGTGAGCGATGATCGCATCTCCGAGACGCGGCCCCGGGCCGATCGCGCCCGTCGTCCCCACCCGGATGATCGTGTGGACACCCGCCGTGCGCAGCTCCTCGACGGCGATCGCCACCGCCGGACACCCCATCCCCGAGGACATGACCGACGAAGAGAAGGCGCTTTCACTCTCGACGTCCGGCTTCCACATGCCCGAGTAGGAGCCCAGCCCTACATCAACACCCCGTCTTCCGGCTCGAGGGGCGGCGGCACGTCGTCGTCACCCAGCTGACCGGCCAGCGTGTGATGCGGGTCCTTCGGGGAGAGGTCTT
>JBHHXQ010000004.1:0-25824 GCA_046757105.1 Candidatus Krumholzibacteriia bacterium | reverse complement strand
GCTCATGCGGGCCGGAACGCGAGTCGCCAGTCGTCCCGGCGCTCGACCCGGCCCACCCGCAGCCCGGGATCGTGATCGAAGATGAGCAGCCAGTCCTCTCGAGCCGCGCGCTCGAGGAGCTCGCGTTTGGTCCGCATGAGCCGGAGGGGATGCAGATCGTAGGCCATGTGCCAGGGCACGGGGATGTGCGCGGGCGTCGGCACCAGGTCGCCGAGGAAGATTGCCGTCTGTCCGTGTGATTCGATGCGAACGCATTGATGGGCGCAGGTGTGTCCGGGTGAAGGATGCGTGAAGACGCCCGCTGCCAGCTCCACCTCGCCGCAGATCCGCTCGAACGTCTTCGCCACATCTGGCAGCGGCGCGAAGTTCTCGCGCGCGTACGCAGGCGCGCTGCGCTCGTCGGGGTGCATCGCCGCGTCCCACTCCGCTTCCTGAACGACGTAGGTTGCCTCCGGAAAGGTCGGCAGAAGGTTGCCGTCGGGGTCGCGCTGCGTGTTCCATCCGCAGTGGTCGTAGTGCAGATGCGTGTTCGTCACCACGTCGATCGTGTGCGGCTCGACGCCCGCTTCGCGCAGCGCATCGAGGAGGGTGCGTCGTGGATCGAGGGCGAGGATCTCCTGCAGGCGCGCCGGCGCCTTGCGTCCCGCACCCGTGTCGACGAGCACGCGGCGCCCGCGGCTCTCCAGCAGTGGACAGACGAGCCCCAGGACGACGCGGTTCCTGCCGTCGGGCGGCATGTGCTGCTCCCACAGCGGACGCGGCACGATGCCGAACACGCCTCCACCGTCGAGGCGGAAACAGCCGTCGTCGAGAAGCGTCACCTGGACGTCGCCAACGGCGAACCGGCGCAGCCTCATTCAGCCTCCCTCATCCAAGCTCAGGGAAAACGTCGTGCGTGGGAAGCGCATCGTCCACGAGCCCATTCAGAGGTGCACGGTGTCGTATTGGATGTCGCGGGTGCGGACGCGCTCCTCGAGCGCGGCGGCTTGGGCGGCCTCGCAGGTGAACAAGAACACCTGATGCTCCTGGGTCAGCTCGGCCACGAGATCGAGCGCGGCCCGCAGGCGTTCGGGGTCGTACTGCACGAAGGGATCGTCGAGAAGCAGCGGCAGCCGCTCGCCGCCCTGTGCCAGCTGCTCGCCGGCGGTGACACGCAACGCGAAGTAGAGCTGATCGGCCGCGCCGCCGCTCAAGCTCTCGGTGCCGTGCACGGCCCCGCCGTCCATGCGCACCCGCAGCGTCAGATCCTCGTCCAGCCGCACCTCGGTGTGCTGGCCCCGTGAGAGGCGCGCGAAGATCTCCCCGACGCGCAGGTTCATCCGCGGCGCGACATGCCGGTGCAGCTCGGACGCCACCTGCCCCAGGGTGTCGGCGGCAAGCTCGAGCGCCGCGTCGCGCCGGCGGGCCTCGGCGAGCCTGGACTCGACCTCGTGGATCTCGAGCTCCACCTCCGCCGGCGTCCTGCCCTCGCGCTCGCGCGCGGCCAGACGTTCCTCGAGCTGGGCGCGCTCTGCCGCCAGCCGTTCCACCTCGCGTCCGAGCTCTTCGAGCGACGCCCCCGTGCCGGTCGCGACTTCCGCTCCGCGCGCTTCCAGTGCTACGGCCCCACCAGCTGCGGCCGGCGCGTGCGACTGCCCCTCGGCGGCCAGGGCGGCCATCCGCGCCCGCAACGCATCCAGGTTGTCCGCGCCCAGAACACCAGCCTGCTCGCGCCGCAAGGGCACGTACTCGGCCAGTGCGACGTCGCGCTCGCGGTGTCGCTCGACGCGGGCCGCGAACTCCTCGAGGCTGCGGGCACCGTTGCGGCGCAGGACCGCATCGAGGCCCGCCTTCTCGCCGTCGAGCGTCGCGACGCGCGCCTCGAGCTCCCGTGTCTGCTCCGAGAGGAACTCGCCGACCCGCCTCCTGTGCTCGCGGATGCGCTCCCGCCACTCGAAGCCACGCCGCAGCTCGGGGAGCAGGCCGAGATCGCGCACCAGGCGGCCGATCTCGGCAGGATCACCGGGTTGCGGCGTCTCGTCAGCCGCCTCCTCTGCGTATGGCAGCAGATCGCGCGCCGGTTCCGGGGGGCGCGCCAGCAACGCACGCAGGGTGACGAGGTCGCAGCGTGCCACCTGCGCATGCAGCGCGCCGGCCAGCTCGACCAGCTGCCGCTCGAGCTCGACCAGCTCGCGCATCGGAGACGCCGCGGCGGTGCGCTCGGCGTGTGCGCGAAGCGATTCGTACTCCCGGCGCGAGGCGTGCAACGACTCGACGCCATCGAGCTCGTTGCGACGCAGCACCTCCTCGAGCCACCGTTCGGCCTCGCGCTTGCGGACCACGAGATGCGCCACCCGGGACTCGAGCGCGCGAACGTCGTGACGTTCCGCGGCGAGCCGGCGCAGGGTGCTCTGCAAGAAGGCGATTCCCAGGAGCGCGCCCACCACCGGGAGGGCGACACGCGCCACGAGCGGGAAACCGGTCGGGCTCCACCAGGCCAGCCCGGCCAGAACGACGACGCCGAAGGTGCCCGATGCGACACCGAACAGAGCCGCGCGCCTGTGCCGCCGGTGGGCCTGGGCGCGGCTCCTCGCCTCCTCCTGCAACGGTGCCGCCTGCGTGTCGGCCGCCGCCGCCTGCTCCGCGCGCAGGCGGCCCATGAACTCGTCACGCGTCCCGTCGCGGCCGAGAGGCCGCCGGAGCGCCTCGATGAGGGCCTTGTTGTGCTCCTGCTCCGCGACGTGCCGCCGGCGCGCCTCCCGCACGCTGCCGATGCGCTCGCGCAGGCGTTCGGCCTGGACCGTCAGGGCCTGGGCGCTCGACCGGTCCATCCGCCCCAGCGCCGTCTCGAGGCGCTCCTCGAGCTCCGAGGTCTGCGCATCCCGCCGGCGCGCCAGCTCGAGACGCCCGCCCCGGTCGCGGACGTCTCGTTCGAGCGCCGCGATCGATGCGGCGCGCTCGCGCGCCGGCGCGTAGGCGGCCACCTCGAGGTCGGCGACGTCGTCGTATGAATCGACACGCCGGCGAGCCGCTTCGAGACGCTGGCCGAGGGTCTCGGCCTGCTGCACGCGCCGCGACAGCTCCTGCCGCTCACGCTCCAGCTCCGCACTCCGACACCGTCGCCATGCGGCATCCGCCTGCGCGTGCGCCGCGATCGCTCGGACGCGCCGCTCGTGCAGCTCGAGGATCTCGGCGTGCCGTCTGCGAGCCGCGTCGAGTTCCGAGTGCAGCAGCTGCTTCTGGCGCAGGAGCAGTCCGGCGCCGCGCGTCGGCGTGCGCTCGGTGCCGAAGCCATCACGCAGGCGTCGCAACGCTTCGAGCGCGTCGCTCGCCGACACGGCCTCGTCGCCGCTGTCCAGGAGCCCCTGGACGCGCTCGCGGAGCGCCCCGACCCCTTCCGCGGTCGGACGCCCGGCCAGCTGCCCGAGCGAGGTCGTCGCCTCGAACAGCCGACGCGTCAAATGAAGCTGCGCCTGCATGAGGGTGCGCTCCTTGCGGGAGTCGACGGGGAACTCGGACGTGCGGTCGCGTCCGGTGAGTGCGTCCAGGATGCACAGTGATTCACGATCACGTTCGAAGACCCGATGCAGCTCGAAGCGCTCGCCATTGGAAAGCTCGTAGACGAGACGACCTTCGTACGGTGCGTCGCTCCACGGGCGGTAGATCTCGTACTGCGGCAGGTACTCACGGCGTTTGCGGTCTTCACGCTTGAGGCCGAAGAGCATCCCGAGGATGAACTGCTGCAGCGTCGACTTCCCCGCTTCGTTCTCGCCCACGATCAGCTGGGCGCCCGGGGAAAAACGAAAATGGCGCTCGGCCAGGCGTCCGAAACCTCGGATGTATGCTTCCAGGACCCGCATCCGTGATCGCTCCTCAGCGTGCCTGCGGACGCCCCGCAAAGGCATCCAGGCCGAAGTAGATGGCGCGCTGCACGACCTCGCGCTCTTCCCCCGTCGCCGTCTCGAGTCGCGCACCCAGCTTCCGCACGAACTGCCCCCGCACCGTGCCCTCAGCGCCGAGAGCGTCGAGGTCGTACTCCGGGAATGTGCCGTCATGCACCTCGACGGCGTGTGCGAGCTCTGCCAGCGCCTCGCGCACGGCTCCCGGATCGACCTCGAGGTCCGGCGGCAGGCTGCCGGTGAGACGCAGGCGCAGGAAATCCTCGTGCAGATCGCGGGCGCGGATGTCTTCTCGCAGGCACTCGACCACCTCGGCCTGCGTGTCCGCGCCCCCGACGTCGACCTCCACGGTGACGAAGCGTCGCGCCGGGATGGGCAGCAGCTCCACCTCGACGTCCCCATCCCGGAGGCGCGCCAGAACGACGCCGTGCTCACCGCTCTCGTTGAACCCCTGTGGGATGGGACTTCCACAGTACACGGCACGCACGCGCGGCGTCGGCAGGATCGAGAACCCGTGGTAGTGGCCCAGCGCCACGTAGGCCACCGGGAGCGCGTCCAGCTCCTCGGGAACGAACGGCCGATAAGGATGGTGACGATCGGGACGACACGACTCGTCGCTGCCGTGTGCCACGACGACGTGCGTTGCCTCGCCAGAGATCTCGAGTCCCTCGACCAGCCGCGCGTGCTCTTCGGGCGCCGTGAAACCGCGGCCGTGCACCGTGAGACCGAGCTCGGGAACGTGCCGCACCGACCACTCCGATGCGAACACCGTGACGTTCGCAGGCCACTCGGCGAGGTCGTAGGCCGAAGGCGCGCGAATCGGATCGTGGTTCCCGGGCGCGATGTACACCGGTCGCCCCCAGGCCTCGAGCTTCTTCGCCACGTGGCGCGCAGTCGCCGGTCGTGCGTGCGCGCCCTCGAAGAGGTCGCCCGCGACGGCGAGAATGTGCGCGCCGACACGCTCGGCCATTTCCACGATGCGATCGAAGGCCTCGAGATGGGCCGCGCAGCGCTCCCGGGCCCGGGCGCTGGGAACACCGGTGGCGCGGAAGCTGGCGTCCAGGTGCAGGTCCGAGGTGTGCAGGATGCGGATCTCGCGCGACATCTTCCCCCCGGCCCGTGCAAGACGCCACACGAGGCCGCGAACTGGCGTATACTGGGTCATCGGCAGACCCGGCTGCGGGAAACGAGGAGGATGGATTGCGTCATTGCCCGGAATGCGGCCACACGTTCCCGTCGCAACAGGACGTCTGCCCGCAGTGCTGGGAGCACCTGTCTCCGGGAAAACCCCGGCGCCGTCCCCGGCTCCGCCTCGTCTACTCCACCACAGCCCTCTATGAGGCCGAGATGATCGAGAACCTGCTGCAGAACGAAGGGATCCCCTGCCTGAAGATTCCCGGCCCGGGCGCCATCCTCTGGCCCTCCTCCGCGTCCCCCCTGGCCCTCACGCGCCTGTACGTGCACGCGGAGCTGGCGAGTGCGGCACGCGAGCTGATCGCCGAGGTCACGGGCGAGGCCACCGACGCCTGAGAGCCCGCTCAACCTACGGGGGCCTCCGGCGACTGTCAATCCGGCAGTCTGGACAGCCGTCCGAGCTGCGCGTCCCCGGCTCAACATCGTGATTCGGAACGACATGCGCCGGCAACCTGGATCTCCGCGGCGCTTCCCGCACGCAACCTTTGGCGGCTCGCCGACGTAGGAGCAAGACAAGGACGGCCGGGAGGCGAGCACTCCGCGGCCGCCCGCCATCCCATCGCCGGGCCATCCAGGCGTCTCCCGCACTTCGACGAGGCTTCTCATGCAGGCACAGGCGATGCCGCGTAGCTTCTTGCAGATCGGCGGAGGATTGGATGTGGCGGCACCCCTCTGCGGCGCCCCCGTCCTGGCTTCGGAGATCCGCCGCGTCGATCACCTCGGAGGGGACGAGCAGGCCGACGAGCACTTCGGAGCAGGCCGACAACCAGTTGCAGGATCACGAGATACATGGCTTCGATGGGGCCCGCCCGAACGTGCTGTTGACGCCAGCGGCGAAGTTTCGAAACCTTCGGAAGACAACCGCCGTAGTGGCACGCGAGACCCGCGCCGCGCCGGCGACAGCATGGCCCTGCAGCCGGGGCCATCCGTTCGTCCACCTGCCTGCGGTGGGTTCCCATGAGAGGCATGAGAGGACAGCCCGGGCTCGCTCGAGCCTTCGCCGTGTTCGGCGTGACGGCACTTCTCGGGACCGGGGGCGCGGCCGGGACCGAATTCGTTCACATCGACCACCTCGGCCAGGACGAGCTGGAGTACGAGTTCTTCAGGCTGCGGCGCCCCCTGACCGTGCGTGTGCGGTGTGAAGGCGCGGGTGACGACGATGGCGACATGCACGCCTACGGCTGGATCCTCAACGCGCGCACGCGTGAGGTCGAGTGGGCCCTGACGCACGACAACGCGCGCGCCGGCGAGGGCGACAACTACGTCTTCGAAGGCGAGATCGATCTTCCGGCGGGCGACTTCGCCGCCTACTTCGCCGCCTACAGCCAGCGCTACAGGGTGATCAAGATCCTGGGGCGAGAGTTCGGCCGGATCTGGATCGACTCGCATCGGCGTCACAGGCCGCGCGAGAGCCGACGCTGGGAGCTCGTCCTCGAGACACCCACCGAAGGCGACCTCGAGGCAGTCGAGGCGCTGCGACGTCTTCCCGACGTGGACGACCCGCAAGCATTCGTGCGGTTCCTCGGCATGGGCGACGACGACTTCCGATCACGCGGCTTCACCCTTCCCGAGCGCATGCAGATCAGCGTGTACTGCCAGGGGGAGTCCGGCTCCGACGCCCGCGTGGTCGACATCGGATGGATCCTGAATTCCGACACACGCGAGCGCGTCTGGAAGCTCGGGCCGGACAACTTCAAGCACGGCGGCGGCGCGGCCAAGAACAAGGTGAGCCGGGAGACGATCACGCTGCCCGCGGGCAACTACGTGGCGAGCTACGCCACCGACGGCTCCCATAGCTCCGGGGCGTGGAACGCACCACCCCCGTACGATCCGGAAGGCTGGGGGATGATTCTCTGGGCGCAGTCGGAGCGTGACGCCCGCCGCATCCAGCCGTACGACGAGGAAGAGGATCCGCAGCGCACGATCGTCGCCCTGATCCGCCAGCGCGGCGGCGCCTACGTGAGTCAAGGGTTCACGCTGGAACGGGACACGCGGGTGCGCGTGTACGCACATGGCGAGTACGATCGCCGCCACCACGAGTTCGCCGACTACGGGTGGATCGAGGAATTCGAGACCGGGCACACGGTGTGGACGCTGAGCCGCCGCAACACGCACCACGCGGGGGGCGCGCAGCAGAACCGCGTCGCCGACGCCATTCTCGAGCTGCAGCGCGGCGACTACGTCGCGTACTACGTGACCGACGGCTCGCACGCCTACCGCGAGTGGAACGACACGCCGCCGCACGATCCCACGCACTGGGGCATCCTCATCTCGGGTGTCGGCCGCGACTTCGATCCCGCGAGTGTCGAGAGGTTCGATGCCGAGGAGCGCGCCGAGTCGGGAAAGGACTTCCTGGTGAGACTCGTGCGCGTGCGCAGCGGCGAGCACGTGCGGCAGGACTTTTCGCTCGACGAGCCGACACGGGTGCACATCCTGGCCCTCGGCGAAGGCCTCTACCGCGAGATGTACGACTACGGCTGGATCGAGGACGTGAGCACCGGCAGCTGGGTGTGGGAGATGAAGCTGCGCAACACGCGCCATGCGGGCGGCGCGCAGAAGAACCGCCGCTTCGACGGCGTCGTCGTGCTCGAAGCGGGTGAGTACGAAGCGCACTACGTGACCGACGGCTCGCACGCCTGGAACGAGTGGAACCAGCCGCGCCCCCGCGACCCGCACTCGTGGGGCCTCACCGTCACGCGGATCGACAACGGCCGCTGACACCGCTGGTCCTGGAAACGTCCCCAGAGCCCATCCAACCACGCACCGGAACGACCCGCATCCGTGCGCGGTCCCTGCGGCGACAACTCCCCCCCTGTAGCGTGGATGCGTCGGCCCCGCATCCGCGGTCCTCGGCAGCCGGTGGTGGACAGGGTCGTGCACCACGTTCATGATCAACCGCAGGCCACCTCGTCCGCGCGCCGCGTCCTGTTGCGCCCTCCGGTGGAGGACGGGTTGTTGGGAGAAACCCGCATCGTACTCGTGCAGCCGGCCCACGCCGGCAACGTCGGTGCCGTCGCACGCGCCATGAAGAACATGGGGTTCTGCGAACTCTGGCTCGTCGCGCCGCAGTTCGGCGATGCGGACGGAGCCAGACGTCTCGCGCACGGCGCCGAGGACATCCTGGATGCAGCACGAAGGGTGGAGTCGCTGGCCGAGGCGCTCGCGGGCTGCTGCTGGGGCGTGGCCGCGACCCGCCGCGCGGGACGCCGGCGCGACGCCACGCACACGCCCCGCTCGCTCGCGGAAGCCGTGAGACGCGAGCCCGCGCGCCGCCCACTGGCGCTCGTGTTCGGCCCCGAGAAGGACGGGTTGACCGCGGCGGAACTGGAGCAGTGCCACGACGTCCTGACCATCCCGGCGAGCGCGGCCCACCCCTCACTCAACCTGGCCCAGGCCGTCGTCGTCGTGGCGTACGAGCTTTTCGTCGCCTGCCTCGACGCGAAGGATCGCGAGCGTGCAGCGAGGAGGAGCGCCGACGCCTCATGCGAAGAGCTCGAGGGCCTGTACGCGCATCTCGAAGAGGTGCTCCTCGAGGTCGGTTTCGTGAGCCCCGAGACCGCCTCGCACCAGATGCGGGCGTTGCGACGTCTCCTCGGGCGCGCGCGGCCCCGGCCCGAAGAGGTGACCCGGCTGCGCGGCATCTGCCGCCAGATCCTGTGGGCCGTGCGCAGCCGCGAACCGCAGAGCCGAAGGAATCCGAGCAGCCGCGGCTGAGGTCGGGGGATCGAGGATTCGGGACCCGCGTCCGTGCCCCCAGGCGGTCCTCCAGGCGCGTTTGACCGCCAAACTACCCCCCGGTATCTTTGGCAGGTGCCCCGGGAGGATCGGGCACTTCCTGGGAGGCTTCCACTTGCGGCGCACGGCTTTTGGACTCCTGCTCTGCTCGGGCGTGTTCCTCGCCGCGCTGTCGGCGCGCACGAGTGCGTCGGAGAGCGAGCGGCTGCGCCAGATCACCGACAAGTGGCGCGAGGCGCGCGCCGCCGAACGTCCCCTGGAGGTGTACCTGCGGCCCATCGTGGCCGAGGACCCGAACTTCATGCGCGACGCCGGGCTGGCTCTCGAGCGCCTGAGCGAGGAGATGCGCGAGACCTACGACGCCCTGCAGTACCTGCTCTCGAGTTCCCTGAAGGCGCAGTTCGTCGGGCTCTCGACCGACTCGCTGCGCTCCGAGTGGCTGCGCCGTTACTGGCGCCTGCGTGATCCCACGCCGACCACCCCGGAGAACGAACACCGCCGCGAGCACGAGCGCCGCGTCGAGAAGGCGAGGAAGGAGTACGCCTGGAAGCAGCCACCGGGCTGGGATGCGCGCGGTCAGGTCTTCATCATGTTCGGGGAGCCGGACTCGATCATCGAAGAGGTCGCCGACGTCAGGATGGGTCTCGGCTACGTACCGGCGCGCCAGGATTGGCTCTTCTTCGACGAGGAGTGGGTGGCGCAGTTCGAACGCCCCAACCCGAGGGGTCCGTGGGTGCTCGGGCGCTCGTCACCGACCCTGTCGAGCCGCCCGGACATCGTCGAGGAAGACAAGCGGCGACTCGGCTACGACGACGGAGACCTGGCGTACGCCAGCGGCCGGGAGCGCGAAGGCGACCTGCTCGGCCTGCGCGACGAGCGCACCCTTCTGGCCGAGAAGGACCTCGACGAGAGGCTCTCCCCGGAGATCGTCGAGCACGAGATCCGCACCGACCTGCGCGCGCGGGAGCTGCTCCGGAAACGACAGGACGCCATCTCCGCCTTCACGAAGGAGTTCGAGCAAGGCAACGACCGCTTCGTCTTGCGTGGCGAGCCGAAGCCTTCCATCTGGTACGTGTTCGATGTCGACATCTTCAAGGGTCCGCCCGGACGCATGCACGTCGAGGTGCACTACCAGTTCAACATGCAGGATCTCACCTTCAAGTGGCAGGATTCGCTCTACGTGGCGAAGTACTCCGTCGAGGGTCTGCTTCTCGATCGCTCGGTGCGTGAGACGGCCCGCGACCGGTACACCGAAACGCTGCAGGCCCAGGAGTTCCGTTCCACCCTGGCGGCGCGGCTGCTGCCGGGGCAGCTCGAGTTCGACGTTCCCGAAGGTCGGTACCGCTTGGCGATCCGCTTCGTCGACGAGTTCAGCAACGGCGAGGGAACCTACCTGACCGACGTGGAGGTGCCGCGCCTCGACGGCAGCCGGCTCGCGCTGTCCGACATCGAGATGGCCACCAAGATCGTCTACGCGGGCGAGGACTGGCACTCGCGCTTCGTCAAGAACGACCGGTTCGTCGTCCCCAACCCCATCGGCATTTACCGCAGGGAAAAGCAGCTCACGGGTTACTTCGAGATCTACGGCCTGCAGCTCGACGAATCGAACGTCTGCCACTACAAGGTGACGTACAGCATCGTGCCGCGTAGCCTGGCCCGCGTGGAAGGCTGGTTCCCCGACCAGGAGTTCCAGCAGAAACCGTTCGTCACCTCGAGTTTCATGGGTGAGGCCGGGACCAGCGAGCTCGTGGAGGATCTGCGCATCGACATCAGTGCGCTCGAGGAGGACGCGTACGACATCGTGCTCACCGTGCGCGACCTCATCGCCGGCACCGAAGCCACGGCGCGCTCCGCCTTCTCCATCCTGGAGTGAGTCTCACCCGTCCGACATCGCTGCGGCGGGCGCCGCAGGAGATTCGCTCGCGGAGCAGGCCGGGTGCCGAGCGACCGCAACGCACAGGATGGGCGCGCAGGGAGCGTCCGGTCCGACCGAACCTTCACGCCGAGCCGCGCGTCATCAGGAAGAACCGGGCCTCGACTGCTGGTGTCACGCCTCCGACGATGGGCTGGGGAGTTCCGGTTGTAGCCTGGACTCGAGCTCGGTGACCTCGGCGAGCCGTCGGCGGGCGCCCATCCCCTCGAGCAGCCGCCGCGCTTCGAACAGGTTCGAGCGTGCCAGCTTCGCGTCGCGCTGCCGCTGCTCCACCGGCCCGGTCGAGTGCATCTCGCATAGGAGCTCCGCGAACCACAGCCGCGCCTGCGCGACGTCGTACTTGGCGCCCAGAGTGCCCAGCTCGGAAGCTGCCTTGGTGAGCACGTCGGCAGCCTTGTCCGAGTCGCCCTCGTGCTGGAAGTGCGCCCCGAGGAGGCTGTCGACACGGTGGCGCTCGTAGGCGTTGCCGGTCTCGCGCCCCAGGTTGTGCGCACGCATCAGGGCATCGAACGCCTCGGACGACTCACCGAGAGCGTCGTGTGCGCGGCCGATCGCCGCGTGCACCTGCAGCATGATGTTGCTCTCGGGAGCCAGATGCGAGTACAGAGCCTCGGCCTCGCGCAGGAAGTCGAGTGCCTCGTACGGCTGACCGCCTTCGACCGCGACGTTGCCGAGCCCGAGCAGACCCTCGGCGTGCCGGCGCACGAAGCCCGCGGACCGCGCCACCTCCATCGCGTCGAGCGCCAGATCGCGGGCGTCTTCGAGGTCTCCCCGCAGGCACAGCAGCTGTGCTCGCGCGAGCTGGCTACCGAGGCGATTCTCGAGCGTGCGCAGATCACGGCTCGAGCGATACGATTCGAGCAGCAGGTTCTCCGCTTCCTCCCAGCGCCCCATGTGAACGAGAAGAAGACCGAGACGACAGTGATCGCGGTCGAGCCGGTACTGCCTGCCCATGGCCTCGTTGCTGCGCAGCGCGGCCGACAGGACCTCCTGCGCGCTCTTGAACTGTCCGAGGGTGCCGAGCAGCGCACCGAGCTCGCTGCGCGCCCGCGCGGTGCCCGCCTCGTAGCCGGTGTTCTCGGCCAACTCCAGCGCCTTCTCCAGGAGACGCACGGCCTGGCGGTTGCGCCCCATGAGCCGTCGCGCACGTCCCTCGAGGATCATGAAATCGACGCGCGTGTCGCCAAGCTTGTCCGGACTCTCACGCGTCAGGGTCGACTCGATCGTGTCGACCACCTCGCGGTAGCGTCCTGCATGCAGATCGCGCTGGCACTGCAGCTGGCGCACTTCGATCAGCACCTCGCTCTGCCCCGAGAGCAGCGCCTCGGCACGTTCGAGGGCTTCCTGGGCCAGGGTGAGATGGCCGCGACAGAGCGCCACCCGCGCCAGACCGGCTTCGGCCTGAGCCTTCTCGTCGGCGCGCGCCAGGTCCGCCACCGGCTCGCCGAGCACGCGGTGGAAGCACTCCTCCGACTTGTCGTAGAGATCACCGGACAGGTAGAGCGCGCCCAGCTTCAGGGACGTGCCGACGATGTCGTCACGGTTGCGTTCCAGGAGTGCCCGGCTCAGGAGATCGAGGAGTCGGGCTTCGAGACGTTTCTTTTCGGAGTCGAGTGGCATGATCGTTGACTTCCCGGGACCGGTCCTCACGATGCAGGTTCGCACCCCACATCGCGGGGAGGTTTCGGCGGCGCCTTCGTCTCCCCAGCCGCGCCGCGCTGGCGCGGGATGCCGACACGTTCGGAGCGGCGCAACCGCTCCCGAAACTCGCGCCAGCTGTGCAGGCGTTCCGCCAACGTGCGCTCGAAACCCTCCGTCGAGGGTTCGTAGTAGTGCCGACCACGAAGCGTCTCCGGAAGAAAGTCCTGAACGACGATCGCAGCTTCGTAGTCGTGCGGGTACACGTATCCTTCACCCCGACCCAGATCCCTCAGGAGCCGCGTCGGAGCGTTGCGCAGGTGCAGAGGCACCGGGGGATTCTCGCGCTCCCGGACATCGGTGCGCGCCGCCCCGTACGCCGTCGTGATGCGATTGCTCTTCGGAGCCGAAGCGAGAAACACGACCGCCTGTGCCAGGGCCAGTTCCGCCTCCGGCATGCCGATCATCGAAACAGCCTGCGCCGCTCCGACGCACAGCGTCAGTGCGCGCGGGTCGGCGTTCCCGATGTCCTCCGAAGCGAAGCGAACCAGACGGCGCGCCACGTACATCGGGTCCTCGCCGCCCTCGAGCAGGCGGGCGAGCCAGTAGAGCCCGGCGTCCGGATCGCTGCCGCGCAGGCTCTTGTGGAGCGCTGATATGAGATTGTAATGCTCCTCGCGGCCGCGATCCAGTCCCAGGGTGCGCCGCGCCATGGCCTCGCGGAGACGGCCCGCGGTCACCGCGTGGCGCCGGCCGGGGGCCGCGGGAGCCGCCAGGATCTCGAGCACGTTCAGTGCGGCGCGTGCATCTCCATCCGCCAGCTCCGCCAGACGCTCCACCACCCCCGTCTCGATCTCCAGATCGAGGTGCCCGAGGCCGCGCTCGGCATCCGCGACCGCGTCCCGGAGGATGGACTCGAGGTCCGGCACGCTCAGGCGATGCAGTTCCAGCACGCGCGAGCGCGACAGCAGCGCCGAGTTCACGGAGAAGCTCGGGTTCTCGGTCGTGGCGCCGATCAACGTCAGCAAGCCGTTCTCGAGATGGGGCAGGAACGCGTCCTGCTGTGCGCGGTTGAAGCGGTGCACCTCGTCGACGAACAGGAACGCGGGATGGTCGTGCACTTTCCTGAGGAGCCGCGCGCGCTCGACGACTGCCCTGACGTCCTTGACGCCCGCCGTGACCGCACTGAAGGCGACGAACTCGGCGGCCAGATGCGCCGCCATCAGACGTGCCAGCGTGGTCTTGCCCGACCCAGGTGCACCCCAGAGAATCAGCGAGGTGGACAGCGTGCCCGCATCGAGAATCTGGCGCAGGATCTTGCCGGGTGCGAGAAGGTGCCGTTGACCGCGGAACTCGTCGAACGAGCGCGGCCGCATGCGCTCGGCCAGAGGCACGCGTGTGCCGCCCCCCGACGCCCCCCCGGCGGTGTCGCCCGACGCCTCCGGATCGCCGGTCGAGAACAGGTCGCCCACTCACCCTCCCATCGTCCTCAGTACTTGGGCTTGCGTTCGAAGAAATGACTCGCGTGGATGAAACGGATGGTCCCGGAGCGCCGGCGCATGACGACCGAATGCGTGTCGGCGCCGCCCTTGCGGAAGTGCACCCCCTTGAGGACGTCGCCTTCGGTGATGCCGGTGGCCGCAAACATGACGCCGCCGTCACCGACCAGGTCGCCAAGACCATAGAGGCGCGACGCGTCACCACCGGTGACCTCGGCGATGCGCTCGCCGTTCTCCGGGTTCAAGGCGTGGAACCGGCACTGCATGTCGCCGCCGACACAGGACAGTGCGGCCGCTGCGAGAACCGCGGCCTGCGCCGAGCCGACGCCCATCAACACGTCCACACCGATGTCCCCGATCGCGGTGGCCACCGCCGCCGCGAGATCGCCGTCCGGGATGAGATGGATGCGCGCCCCCGCCTCCCGCACCTGCTGGATGAGGCCGGCATGACGCTCGCGCTCGAGGATGGCGACCGTGAGGTCCTCCACGTAGCAACGCTTGGACGATGCAACGTTCACCAGGTTCTCGAGCGGCGATGCGTTCAGATCGATCTTCCCGGCCACTTCGGGACCCACCGCGATCTTGTCCATGTAGAGCCCGGCGGCGCGCAGAAAGGAGCCGGCGCTGTTCACTGCGACGACGCTCATCGCGTTCGAACCGCCCATGGCGACGCTGTCCACGCACTCCAGCGGATCGAGCGCCAGATCGAAGAGCGGGTCGCCTTCCTCTGCGCCGATCTTCATTCCTTCCGTGAAGGCCTCGTCGCCCGAACGGGCCGGGCGCCCGATCGCGACACACGCACGCACGTTGATGGCCCGCAGCGCCCTGCGCACGGAGTCGAACGCCGAAGCGTCCGCCTGGATCGCATCCCCCTTCCCCATCCACCGGGCCGCGGAGAGTGCCGCAGCCTCGGTGACGCGGACAAGCTCCAGGGCCAGATTGCGATCCATGCCTACTCCTTCCGTGGCCCGCCCGCCGGCGGGCTGCCGCCACGAGCGTCGAGGTTCTCGCGTGCCATGACGTTCGACGGGTCGATCTCCAGGACGCGCTGCCAGACTTCCAGCGCTCCGGGCAGGTCGCCGGTCTCCGCCAACGTCACACCATAGTTGTTCAGGACGTGCGTGTCGCGGGGCGAGCGCTGCGACGCCTCGCGCAGGAGCGGCACGGCTTCGCGGGTCCGCCCGAGCCCGCGCAGCGCCATCGCCCACAGAGCCAACAGCTCGGCGCGCTGCGGCCGCGGCTCCCGCAGCAGCCGCACGGTATCTTCGTACCTCTTCAGTCGGTTGAAAGCGTTTGCCAGATTGAAGCGCACGTCCTCGTTGTCCGGCTCCAGCGCCAGGGCCCGGCGCATCGCATCGACAGCCTCGCGCTCACGCCCCCGCCGCAGACGCGCCACGCCCAGATGGTTCCACACCACGGCGCGCGTCGAGTCGAGCTCCGTGGAGCGCCGCAGCTGCACCTCGGCCCCCAGCAGCTGCCCGGCCCGCAGCAGCTCCAGTCCGAAGTTGGCATGGAAGCTCGCCGTTGCGACGCCGAGGCTTCCGGCGCGAGCGAAGTGCGCCAACGACGCCTGGTGGCGGTTCGCGAGCGACTCGACACGCCCGAGCTCGGCGTGCGCGGGGCCCAGAGCCGGGTCCAGATCCAGAGCGCGCAGAAGGTGCGCGCGCGCCTGCTCGGGCCGGCCCACGTCCGCCAACGCGGCACCGTAGTTCCAGTACACCAGCGGGTTCGAGGGATCGGCT
This sequence comes from Candidatus Krumholzibacteriia bacterium, assembly GCA_046757105.1. Classification (GTDB taxonomy): domain Bacteria; phylum Krumholzibacteriota; class Krumholzibacteriia; genus JBHHXQ01. The sequence goes on along the minus strand of JBHHXQ010000004.1, from coordinate 10,205 downwards.
CGCACCGCCTCGTCGAACTCCGTGCGCGCCCGCCCGCTGATCCCCCGTCTCATGAGCAGGATCGCGAGGTTCAGGTGCGCCTCCCAGCGACTCGGGCTGATCACGATGGCGTGTTCGTACGCCCCCACGGCTGCTTGCCAGTCACCCTGGGCCTGCAGCGCCAGACCGAGATCGTTCCACACCTCGGGATCCTCGGGCAGGAGCTGCGTGGCCTGCCCCAGGAGCTGGGCCGCCTGGGCCGCCTGGCCGAGCTCGTACTGCTCGCGCGCCCGCGCCTGCAGCTCACGCGCCCGCGTGGTCGCGGTGCGCTCCGCTTGCGGCGCTCGCCCACACGCCGAGCCGACCAGCAGCACGCCGAGTGCCAGCGCCGCCGGGGTCGCACCCAGGGCCCCCCTTTGACACCCCCGAATGCCTCTGCTATACTGCCGCAAGTACTTTAAGTACAAGTTTTTCAAGCCCTTGCGCATTCTGCGCGAGTGTTCGTCAGGTCGTCTCTCGAGCTGCATGCTCACCGGAGCGTGCGACCGGCGGCGAGCGGACCGGCAGCGTCTTCCCGAGGCACAGCAAGCGGGCGGAGAATGCGTTTGCGCCACGACATCCTCGCAGCCTTCGCGCTCACCCTGTGGCTTGTCCCCGTCACGACGCCGGTGTCCACGTCCGCATTCGAGCGTTTCGACTTCGACCAGCGCTACCTCGTCCACGCCGGCTTCATCATCAAGGATCATAGCGTGGTCCAGGCCGCGGACGGCACGATTCACATCTTCTACATCAAGGCGGACGAAACGCTCCCCGAGAGCCAGCGCGCCAAGGCGCTCGGCCACGCCACCACCACCGACCTGGTGCACTGGACCTACCACCCGGACGTGATCCCGGTGGTCCCGGAGACATGGGAGGAGAGCTTCATCTGGGCGCCTCACGTCGTCCAGTCCAACGGCGTCTGGTACATGTTCTACACCGGCGTGAACCGCTTCTACGCCCAGGCGACCGGTCTGGCGATCAGCGTCGACCTCTTCACGTGGGTCAAATCCGGAACCAATCCCGTCTACACCCCCGACCCGGGGTGGGCGACCTGGTCGCAGAACTCCTGGTCCAACTGCCGCGACCCGTTCGTCGTCCAGGACGACGCTGGCGCGTGGCACCTGCTGACGACCGCGTGGACGAACAACTCCGAAGGCGCCATCTCGCACGCGACCTCGTCCGACCTGGTGACCTGGAACGATCAGGGACCGCTGTTCGTGCACCCCGGTCCGAAGGCATGGCACGTGCTCGAGTCGGCGAACCTGCACAAGGTCAACGGCACCTGGCACCTGACGTTCACGGAGCAGAACGTCGGAGGCTCTTCGTACCTGAACGCCGCGAACCTGGTGGGACCGTGGGACTACGCGGTTCGGGAGCCCTTCGATGCGGGTCACGCCACGGAGCTGTTCCAGATCGACGGGCAGTGGATGATTTCGCGGCACACGACGTTCGCATCGGACGGCCTGCCACGCTACACGATCAAGTTCGACGACGCCGACTGGAACACACCGGACAAGCCGATCATCCAGTTCACCGATCCGCTGGCGGATTGGACCATCTGGTCGGGCGATGCCTTCTACCTGCAACCGACGTTCTGGGACAACTCCAAGGAACGTGGCGGGGATGCCTCGAACTTCGCAGGCAACTCCTGGATCGGCACCTACGAGCTGTTCACCGGCCCGTTGCAGATCGGCTTCCCTGGCCTGTCGATGGGCGAGTCACCCAAGGGGGCGCTGCGGTCGCGCACGTTCACGCTCACCGGCGACCGCATCTCCTTCCTCATCGGGGGCGGCAACGACATCGACAACCTCTACCTGGGGCTCTACACGGCAGACGACGGAGTCCTCCGGAAGCGCGCCACCGGCAACGACTCGGACGCCATGACCCAGGTCATCTGGGCCGTGCCGGAGCTGATGGGCCGCCCGGTGTTCCTGGAGATCGCGGATTACTCCGACGCCGCCTGGGGGCACGTCAATGTCGACGAGATCATCGAGTTCTTCGACGGTACCCCGCCGACGGACGCCGGCGACGTGCAGCTGCCTGGCGTCCTGTCGCTGCAGCAGAACGTGCCCAACCCCTTCAACCCGCGGACGACCATCGGGCTCGATCTGCCGGCCGACAGGCGCGCGAGGCTTGTGATCTTCGACGTCCGCGGTCGCTGGATCCGCAACCTCATCGACGAGCGCCTGCCCGCCGGGCCCCACCAGGTCGTGTGGAACGGCACGGACCACGCCGGCAGCGCCGTACCGAGCGGCGTCTACTACTACCGGCTCGAGATCGACAACCGGGCCCCTCTCACCCGATCGATGCTGCTCGTCAGGTAGCCGCGCCCGAGACGGCCTCCACGTCACACGTCGTGGCGCAGCCTCTTGGCCTGTCCGCGACGCCGTTCACCGTCAGCCGTCGAGGCGGGGGGCGAAGGAGCGTGGCCGTTCGGGGTTCGGGCGCGCACGAAAACCGGGGGAAGCCTGCGCTCCCCCCGGCGTGGAACCGTCCGCGTCGAACCGGAACTCAGTTCCGGTACAACGTCTTGATCGCCGACCACGTGCTCTCCTCGACGGCGACCGAGCAAGGGAGTGTGCCAACGGGGTTCAAGACGTAGCAGCCCCCCGTGACCCGCGTGATCGTGAAGGCCGGATCATCGCACTGGTTGAAGTGCTGGTCCGCGTTCGGGTTGCTCCGTGGGAACTTCCTGACCACCTGGAGCACGGTGTTGTCGTCGACCGCACCCAGAATGATCAAGGTCATCTTCATCAGGGCCCGGTCGCCGTTCAGACAGTTCGCCCATGCGAGGTTCATCCCACCACTTCCGACGAGAGTGTCAGCCGGAGCGGCAGGTTCTCCCAGCGCCACGGTCGGGTTGTCGAAGGGCTCCTTGGTCACGATGAACGAGCTCAACCCGGTGATGCTGAACTCGACAGCCTTCAATCCGTCGAAACCGGCATTGGGGTCGTACTTGATCCCCAGGAAGACGTCTTTGGTCGTTCCCGTGACAATCCCGGAGTTCCGAGTCAGATCGATGTCGTCGTAGACACCGAGAACGCAGCCAAAGCATTCGTCAATCTGAACCTGTGCCACAGCCAGGCTCGGTAGAGTCACCAAGGCGACAAGCGTTAGCAATACCTTCCTCATCCTCTTGCCCTCCTCGGGTTTGCCTTGCAGACATTTCGGACGCGACGCAGGGGGTCGGCGCGACTCGACCACACGGACTGAGCTCGTAGCCGAGGACTTCAGTGGGCCGCGCCCTCGAGGGGTCCATATCCTGGGCGCAGCCACGGCTTTTCCCCCCGACCCCACCTGCGCGCCCCTGTCGATCGTGCGTGGCTTCGCAAGCCACAGCACGACAGCTTAGGCAGGCGCCCCCGATATAGCACCTGGTTTGGGGATTGGCAATCTCTTTCGTCCGTGAGCCCAATCCAGACACATCGCCACTCCTAGGGTCCCTCGAGGCGCTGCAGGTAATCACGATACGTGGCCGTGTCGGGGTCGAGATGCACGGCGCGTCTTGCCGCCTGGCGTGCCTCCTCGCGGCGCCCCAAGCTGCGCAACGCCCGCGCCCGGATGAACTGGCCGCGGGCATTCCCGTCGAGGCCCGGCACCGTCTGCAGGAGCGCCAGAGAGCGCGACGGCTGCCGCGCTTGCAGCCACGCCTCGGCGCGCTCCAGGGGGATCAGAGCCGGGTCGCGGGCCCGGTCGGCGGCGGCGCGGAACTCGACCTCGGCCGCCTCGGGGCGCCCGAGCAGGATGAGGCAGCGCCCGACACCGAGCCTCCGGAGGACCGTCTCCGCAGGCGTGTCGGGCTGCTCCAGGCTGCGCCGATACAGTCCCAGCGCAGCCTCGATCTGGCCCTGCCGCTCGCGCACCAACCCCATGTTGAAGAGCGTGCGCCCGTGCGGGTCACCTCGCCGCTCGGCTTCCGTGAGCGCCTCCCAGGCTCGTTCCAGATCGCCGTCCAGCAGGTAGGCCGCACCCAGCGACAGCGGGGGCTTGTAGGATGCCGGCGCCAGCTCGGCAGCGCCCCGGTAGGCCGCGATCGCGTCCGCGCGCCGCCCGAGGCGCTCGAGGTGCTCGCCGTACCGGAAGACGACGTCCGGGTCGCCCGGGTGCGTGGCGACCGCGCGCTCGTAGGCGGCCAGGGCGCCGGTGCGATCCCCGCGTCGGGCCAGCACCTGCGCCCGATCGAAGTCGGGGCGTCCGAACGGCCTGGCCCCGATCCCGTAGTGGTCGGGAACGACCGCGACGAGCGCGCCGGCGACCGCCGCCGCCAGGAGACCCAGGCGCCGCCCGTGCCCGCGCCACACGGCGCGGCCGATCTCCGTCGTCGCCGCGGCCGCGGCCACGGCCAGCCACGGCACCACCGCCAGCCGGTAGCGGGTCGTCACGAAGAAGGCGACCACGCCCAGCATCTGCAGGCCGACCAGGATGTGGACCGGGTGGGCGCGGGCGCGCCGCCAGGTGAGACCCAGCCCCACGAGCCCCAACGGCGCCAGCACCAGCCAGGAGACCCCGAGCCGCCGCAACGCCACAGAAGCCCCGCGCAGGACCGAGGAATCCTGATTGCGATCGATCCCGCGGGCGTTCCAGAACAGAACGAGCTTCTTGAACAGCAGCGCCGCAGAGTCGAGCGGTTGCGACGTCATGTAGTCGAAGGCCGCACGATAGAAGCCCCGCTGCCACTCGTACGGATCGTCCGTGTTGCCGAAGCGCTTGGTCAGCTCCTCCCAGCGCAGACCAGGACGCAGCGCCACGGTTTCGTCGTAGTCCGGGTTGTTGCCGATGTAGAAGTTGATGCCACCGTTGACCGAGATCGGAACCAGGCGCCCGGTCGCGATGCGGTTGTGACGCAACGTCGGGACGAGCAGCAGGAGAACCGGAACGAGCAACAGCACCACACGCCGCAGCCGCACCGTCCAGTCGGTACGCTGCAGCAGCAGCCACAGGACGAGGGCCGCGACCAGCGTCGCGTTGATCGGCCGCAGCTGCAGTGCGATCCCGGCCGCGACCCCCGCACCGACGTCCGCCGCCGAACCCCGGGACCACACGAGCAAGGCAACCGCGAGCACCGACAGCGCCAGAGCCGAGCTCTCGATGAGCAGCTGGTTCTCGAAGTAGACGAGCGGCGTGTAGAGGCCCGTGAGCAGCCCGGCCAGCGTGCCCACGCCGCGACCGAACCAGCGCATGCCGAGAGCGGCGACCAGAACCGCGGTCAGAACCCCACCCAGCATCTGGAGGATGTACACGACCTCGAGGCGCGGCCCCACCACGCGGTACAGGTGCCCGACCAGGAACGGGTACGCGGGAGCCTTGTAGTAGACCTGGTACCCGAGCCCCTCGCCGCGCATCACCTGCATGGCGCGTGCGTGGTAGTCCGCCGCGTCGATCAGCGGCGTCAAGTAATACGGATGATCGTGCACCTCCAGCACGCAGACGAGGCGCAAAGCGGCCGCGAGCGCCGCCACCACGACCAGCGCCCCCCAACGCGTCCGGGCCGTATCCTGGAAGAAGCGCGTCATCGACGCAGACGGGTCCCGCCGCCGGCGATCCCTAGACCACGGCGCCTTGCAGGATCTCCGGCAGCTTCTGGGCGAAGCCCGGCTTCGGCAGCACGATGTCCGCCCCGAGCTGGTTGGCCTCCTCCATGAGCTCCGCTCGCGAGTGCGACGAGTAGGCGACCACCCGCACGCCGGCCCACTCGGGATGCTCCTTGATGAGACGAATGAGCTCGAGCGGCTTCAGCGACTCCGCCGTGAGGTCGATGAGCACCATCTCCGGAGGCGGTCCGGCGAGACGCTTCTCCAGTCCGCTGAGATCGCGCACGAAGCGCACCTCCTTGGAGAGCGCCTTCGCGACCTCGCGGATCTTCGCGGTGAAAAAAATGTCTTCCAGGAAGGCCATGGTCTCTTGCGGCACCTGTTCTCCTTTCCAATCGTTTGGCCCCCGCCAGTGCGGACCGGCCCTCATGCCCGGTCCAGCCCCATCTCGTGCGGCATGATCTCACGCGGCGAACGAAAGTACATGCTCGCCGGATATGCGAGGAAGTTGCCGACAGCGCTCGTGTAGATGCATGCGAAATCCTTCACCTGGTGTCCGAAACGGCTGTTGATCTCCTCGCACTTGAACAGCTTGCCCCAGTGTTTGTTGAAGTGTCGTTCCAGCTCCTCGCGCCGATCACGGATGCCGGCGGCCGTGCGGCCGCACTCCACGCGGAGCCGCTCCAGGCGTTCCTCGAGCTCCCGTACCGGATCGACAACGCGGCGGTCGGGCGATCCCGGTGGTGACGCCACGGCCGCGCCGAGGTCGCCGTCGCCCCGCAGCCTGTGGAGCCGCCGGCGCATGCGGTCCATCTGGAAGAGCAGCTTGTTGCGTGCTGCCACCAGCTCGTCCAGCTCCCGGTACCGGCCCGCCAGCGTCTGCTCGAGCTCGATCTCCCGCTCGAGCTCCTCGACGACCATCGCGGTGCGCCAGCGCGAGCGTTTCTTGGCGCGCAGGATGTCGCCGAAGGTGTGATCGCCGACGTAGAGGATCTCGTCGCCGCGGAAGCCGGCCAGCTCCTCGAACGGACGTGCGCCCCCGCCCCGATACACCGGTCGGTCCCCGAGGATCTCCATGCCCGCGGCTCGCATCTCCTCCGCAGTGAGCGGCTCGAGCGCGGTCTCGTTGTGGTAGAAGGCCGGCTTCCCGGAGCTCACGACCACGTAGTCGAAGAAGTCGCGCCAGCGCGGAGAAGTGTCGAGCACACCGTCCAGGAGGTACTCCATGATCGTCTGCGTGTAGTACGGCTCCGAGTTGGTGAGCAGGAAGAGCTTCTTCCCCTGGGCCCGGAACGCCTCCAGGGTGAGCGCCAGATCGGGGTCCCTGAGGACGAAGCGTTCCGGATCGCCGACGATCTCCTTCTTGATGGTGTCGTCCGCGTGCGCGCGGTCGATGCACTCGCGCACGTTGTCGTACACGCGCGTGTAGTCGCGCCAGTGCGTTTTCTCGACCAGCTCGAAGTGGTCCACCAGGAGGGCGAACAGCGTGGCCTCCGGAAGGCCGAAGAGCGTGTCGATGGACATGTACTTGTCGCTCGACAGGCGGATCCGCCGGTTGCGGTACAGACTCTTGCGTTCCTCCTTGGAGATCAGACGCGTTCCATGATAGACGCGCACGACGTAGTTGTACTGGTCGATCTTGAGGATGTTGCCCAGGCGCTTGTCGACGACGAGGCCGCGGATGATGAGGTCCGGATCGTAGCGCAGCGTGCGGATTCCCTCCGGGTAGTGCATTTCGTGGATCAGCTTGTCGCGCGTGGCCCCGAACGCCAGTGTTTCCAGGGGCAGCTTCCTGTAGACGGCCAGCGTGTGGTCCATGTCGAAGCCGATCATCCCGATGGTCTGCATCTTCAGGTTGCGGTTGACGAAGATGCGCCTGGACTGCGGGATGCGCGTCTCGGCCGCGTGCAGATCCATGAAGGAGGCGCTTTCTGGTTGAGCTCTGTGGAGTGCCATGGGTGGACCATCCTCACGTCGTCCCCTGCAAAACGCGGATTGTACCCGATCGTGGCCGGCGCTCCAACGACCGATCTCGGCGGTACTCGGCGGTGTCCCGGCGACGCCGGGCGAGCCCCTGGACCATCTGCGCCCGACGCGCTAAGCTCTCTACTTCGAAGCCCGTACACGGTTCCGGCACGACATGCGCCGGACGCGAGGGGGGGCGCTTGGCACAGGCACGTAGGCCCCGGACGCGCACATCCGGTGCCGGAGGCGAGAAATCCACTCCGCGGCGGCGCCGGCGGACCTCCGGCGGCCCCATGCTGCGCTTCGTCGTGACGTTCGCGGTGGTTGCCGTGGTGCTGTTCTGCGCCTACTGGACCACCGAAGTCACCGGCAGGTTCCGGCACGTGAACGAGCTCAACGCAGTGCTCTCCGGTGCGGTGCTCAACGTCCTGGGTGTCGCGAACGTGCGCTCCGGGACGGTGGTCAGCTTCCGGTCCGGTGGCATGGAGATCATCAGCGAATGCTCCGGCATCTACGTCGCCATCCTCTTCGCGGCCGGCATCTTCGCCTTCCCCACCGCCTGGAGGATCCGCCTGCGCGGCCTGGCCCTCGGCCTCGCTGCGATCTTCGTGATCAACGTCCTGCGGCTCGTGACGCTGGGTGCCGTCATCGCCCACAAGGAATCGCTGCTGCCGCTCTTCCACGAGTACCTGTGGCAGGTCTTCTTCATTCTCGTCGTCTCTTGCCTCTACCTGCTTTGGATCGAGAGGATGGTGCCGCGTGAGCCGCTCGCCCGGGGTACGTAGCTTCCTCCTCTTCGCCGCCCTGTTCTTCACCTTCTCGGTGCCGCTGTTCCTCCTCTGGGTGTACGTCCTGCGACAGCCGTACCTGACGGGTCTGGCGCACATCTTTGCGGCCACGGCGCGGCTCCTGGGCCAGCAGGTGGACGTGGTATATGTGCACGACACGCAGATCCGCTTCTCCTACGCGGGCCTCGAGTGGAGCGACGAGTTCGGCTTGACCGGGATCAACATCGTACCGCTCGTGGCCTTGATCCTGGCCACATTCCCGCTCACCTGGACACGCCGCCTGCGGGTTCTCTGGATCGGCGTGCTCATCCTGCTCGGCACCCACATCCTGGGGCTGTGGAGCGACATCGCCCACGTGCACCTGCACCGGCACCCGATCGGTCTGCGCTTCGCAGACGGCCTGCGCGCGCTGCTCATGGGCTTCGGGACGTTCCTCTTCCCCGTTCTCATCTGGCTGGTGCTGGTGCGCGATCTCGTTCTGACGCAGGTGCGCGAACTGCTGCCACGGTCCGGGACGCGCTCCGGGGAAACACGTGCCTGAGCTGCCGCCGTCCGCGGCGCACCCGCGGGGAATCACGAACCCGAGGGGACGCCGTCCGGTTCGGCGATGTAGATCAAGGCGTGGCTCCTCGAACCGTCCACGACGACGCCCACACCCTCTTCGAGGCGAATCCAGCGCACCGCAGCACCGAAGTCCTGCCCGGGTGCGTTCTCCAGCCAGTCGCGGTTGAAACGATCGCGACGCTCCGGAAACACGGGGATGTAGGGCACGTCGTCCGCGAACAGATCGCCGAAGAAATGTGTCCCGTATGACAGCTCCGGCGTGAATCCGGCGAGCGACACCTCGACCAGCACCCGCGCGTTGCTGATGTGGCTGTACAGGACCGGCACCCCGAGCTGCTCGTTGCGCGTGCCCCAGCGCCCCGGCCCGATCAGAACATAGCCCTCCTCCTCGAGCTGCAGGTTGATCTCACCGATGTGCCGTACCGTCACACCGGCCGGGTCGGCGAGGTAGCGCTCCGGCCGCACATAAACGATGTTGCGGATGCGGCGCAGGTGTCCGTTGCCCATGGTGCGCCGTCCGGTGAGCACCACCCGTTCGGGCGGCGGCTCGGGGATGCGGATCTTGCGGTGCGGCGCCCGCACCCCCAGCGGCCGCATTTGCAGGAGGTAGAACGTCGCGGGCCGCAGCGTGTTGGGGCGCGGCATGTTCATGGCGAACTCGATGTCGATCGGCAGGCCGCAGACCTCTTCGAGGTTGCCGAGGAGCGTGCGCATCAGTTCCACGAACGGCAGCGGCGCGTTCGACCCCAGCAAGCGGTTGAAGGTGAGGATCATCCGGTCGCCGCGCTGCGGCAGCACGACTTCCTCCAGGATGTAGTCGTCGCTGCGGGCCACGGAGGAGAGCTCCCGGAGGTCCGGATCCAGATGCGCGACCGCCTGAACCCGCAGGGATTCCAGCTCGTCGGTGCGCAGGTTGAGCGCGTCGAACACCTCCTGCGAGTAGCGCTCGATGTCGCGCAGCACGTGTCCTTCGGGCCGCAGCGTCGGGTGGGACAAGGACACCACGCGAGCGTAGTTGCGCCCGACGGCGCGGGTGCCGAGCCCGAAGACGAGGCGCACGAGGCCCTCGTCGCGGCGGATGTCGGGCGACCAGGGATAGAAGTTGCGCGAGAACGCCACGCCCGCGATGGCCGGGTACATGAGGTGCTGGTGCTCGCGCCCGATCATGCGCTGGACGACGACGCTCATGCGCTCGTCCGTGTCCGGAAGACCGCGCTTGGCGCGGTAGGCCCGCGCACTGTCGTTGTAGGTGCTGGCGTAGACCTTGCGCACCGCCTTCTCGAAGGCGTGCAGGCGCCTGTCGAGGGGACCCTTGTTGCCGATGAACACGGTGAGGTAG
>JBHHXQ010000003.1:0-26240 GCA_046757105.1 Candidatus Krumholzibacteriia bacterium | reverse complement strand
ACGGACCCTGCTTGCCCTCGGTGCCGCGGAACGTCGCGGTGAGCAGCTCGCCCCGCGCCAGGCCGGCCGAGAGCGCCAGGCGCTGGCGGCCGACGTGGAAGCGCGCCTCGCCGCCGCGCAGCTCGCGCTCGAAACGCACGAACTCACCCTCCCGTCGTTCGAGATCGAAGTCGCCCACCACGCCCCCGATCACCGGGCCCTGCATCTCGATGAAGACCTTGTTGAGATCGCCGAGCTCCTCGGTGTTGCCCTCGGGAAGAACCGGCAGGTTGTCGTCCGAGAGCACGGCGTTCACGCGCATGTCGTCCCCCAGCTGACCGGAGACCTGCACGCGCAACGATTGCTCGAGCGATGCTTCGCGGTTGCGGCCGAAGGACACGCCGATCGACTTGGAGCCGATGAGCTGCAGGCCCGGCGGCAGGCTCAGGCTGCGGCCGTCCGGCCCGGGCGTGGCCGGGCGGGTGGGTGCGCCCGGCGTGCCGCCGGCATCGCGTGACCCGGCTTTCGTCCCCAGGGCTTCGTCGCGGCTGACGACCTCGGCGGCCCGGAACTGGCGGTGGCGCGGTCCGGGAAGATGCAGGTAGGTGACGCGGAGCGCCAGCGCCCCGGCAGCTGGACTCAGGAGGAAGAGGACGCCGCGCGCGTAGTCGATCCCGTAGTCCCGGTTGCGCACGAGCACACTGTCCCCGGCCTGCACCACCTCGCTGCCGAACTGCAGGAAGTGGTGCGCGAGCTGCCGGCGCGCGGCGCCCGACTCGAAGACGACGCGCTCCTCCTCGCGGAGAAGGTCCGTCCACGCGAGCGGTGCAGCGGGCGCTTCCGGATGCGCCGCGCCCGTCTGCCGCGTCTCGGCGGCCCGCAGCGGCGGCGCCAGCGCCGACGAGAGGACGAGCGCCAACGTCCAGCCGCGCATCTCACTCACCCCGCACCACGCGCACCCGGATCAACTCCACGGGTTCGATCGACAGCACCCATAACGTGTCGCCGAGGACGGCGACGTCGGCCGGCGTCTTGCCGGCGAGCTCGAGAGCGGTGTGCTGCCCCGGGTGCGGACCGAAGACGTGCACGGCGTGCGCCTCGGCGTCGGCGGCGTAGACCTCGCCGCGCGCGCCCACGGCCAGTCCGCGCGGCTCGACGAGCGCCTCGAAGAGCGCTTCCTCGTAGTTGCCGACGCCACTGAAACGCTGGATGCGGCCGTTTCCGGTGTCGGCCACGTAGAAGGATCCGTCCGGCGCGAAGGCCACGCCGCTCGGGTACGACAGCTCCCCGGCGCGCGTGCCGAAGCCGCCGACCGCGGTCTCGGTCACCTGTGCCTCGTTGACGATGCGCGCCGTGTGCCGAGCAGGGTTGGCGAGCAGCACGCGGCCGGTTCCGTCCACCGAAACCGCGCGCGGCGTCTCGACGCCCTCCTCCTGGAAGCTCTGCAGGACGTCGAGAAGCGAGCCCTCGTCGCTGAAACGCAGCAGGGCGTTGGCCCCGGCATCCAGCACGTACACCTGGAACCCGGTCACCTCGAGGTCGAGCGGCTGCATGTCGGGCCGTGTGGCGGGAGATTCGAACTCGAAGACGATGGACGCGCTGCTGTCCAGGCGCACCACCGTGCCGAGCCCGAGATCTGCGAGGAAAAGCTGCCCCAGGGGCCCGACCGCAACGGCGACGGGCTCGACGAACTGCGGGGATGCGAGCGGAAGCGTCTCGGCCTCCACGAGACGGATTCCGGCCGCGCGCGCCGGCGCAGCCAGGGCGCAGGTGACCACGAGCAGTCCCAGCCGGTGGAGGACATCGAGGACGCCGCGGGGCGGCGCCCGGCGGTCCGGATCCAAAGCGTCCCTCCCCAGCGAGCCGGGCTCAGAATCGGTTCTGCAGGACCAGGCGGGCCAGCGGCTCACCCGGCGTTCTTCCGAGCTGGAGCTTCAGACCGAACGTCTCCTCCTTTTCGGCCTTCGTGGACCCGGACCGCATGGCCTGGACGACGTCCACGACGCTTGCGATGCGATTGACGAGGGCGACGGCCAGCATGTTCGTGGCGTAGTCCTCGGCCTGCAGCTGCCGGCGGCGCAGGTTGCGGTAGTCGCTGAAGTGCTCGACGCTCGGCCAGGCCCAGCCGGCGTCGCCGCGGTACTCCACGCCGACGACCTCGCCGGTGTCGCGGCGGCGCCGGCGCACGAACTCGTTCCACTGCCCCGGACCGTCGCTGCGCAGGAACTGCGCGATCGCCGAGTAGTAGTCGTCGTCGCCGCCGGGAAGCGCGCCCGCCGTCGCAACCGCGAACTCGACGGAGCGTTCGCGGCGCAGATCCTCCTGCACCTTGAACGTGGCGTAGGCGATCCAGATGCCGCCCTCCAGCGTCCCGAAGAGCACGGCGCGGTTCTTGTGGCCGCTGTAGTACTCGCCCAGACCGGGCACCAGCGCCGAGAGGAACGCGGCCTTGTACACGGAACCGCCCCGGCGCGGCCCCGGAAGCTCCAGGGGAGCGTCCACGCGGTCCTGCTGCAACGCCAGCTCCAGAGCGTCGAGGCCCGGCGGCGGCAGGAGCGGCGTCTCGGTGGCCCGCGGCAGCTGGCCGCCCCAGGCCACACCCGTGCTCGCGGCCACGACGGCCGCCCAGACCGGAACCACGCGGGCGCGGCTCGAACGACCCCCTCTCGACTGACGCGGCTGCATCAGAACCTCGCCTTCAGACGGATGCCGGAGCCGAAACCACCGAAGGTCACCGGCTCGATCACCAGGCCCTCCCGGCGCGCGTCGCGGTGCACCAGGTAGATGCTCTGGATGACGCTGGCGACACGCGTCAACGCCGCCACGCCCAGCATGCGCGTGGCGTTGTCGTAGTTGCCGTTGCTGTCGATGCGCATGCCGACGTACTGCAGGCGCAGCGGCGAGTCGCTGCTGCGCGGGTCGGCCGCATTGTACTCCCACATCTCCCAGCCGGGCCAGAAGTGCGGGTACTTCCCGAGGTTCTCGTAGTACTCGCGCAGGTCCTCTTCAGGAGGGATGAACGGCGGGCTGCACTCGCAGTTGTGCGGCGCCTCCTCGTTCCACCAGAAAGGGCCGGCCGAGTTCTCGTGGAAGTGCTGCTCGAGCTTCTGCTGCCAGCGATCGAAAGCCCAGTGCCGGTCGGCGAACTGCTGGTACTCGTCGCGCAGCCGGTCGCCCTCGGCCTCGAAGTGCGCGTAGCCGAGCCAGGTGGCCACGTCGGCCGCGACGAGCGGCAGGCCGTTCCACCAGTGGCCGGTGGCGATCTCGCCGGCGCCGGGCACGACGGCCGACAGGAGCACCGGCAACACGTAGCGCGACCGCGACGAGCTGGCGCTCGCCGCCGGCGCCACGCCGGGACGGGTCGAGACGCCCTCGACAAGCAGACGCGGCACCAGCGGATCGGCGCCGAGCAGGTCGACGAGCGCCGGCCGGCCGGTCAACATGGTCTCGATGCCGAGCGGTGCAGCCGCGGCGGGCGGCACAGAGCGCGGTGACCGCAGGTGCGTGGCCGAGGAATCCTCTGCCGCAAGCTCGGCGGCGCCGGCGGCCACGAGAGCGCCCGCGGAGAGGAACACGCCCGCCGGCCACCGGAGGTCCCGGAACATCTGCTTCATCGCACTCCTCATCGCACCAGCGTGATCGGCTCGATGAGCGGCGAGGTCACACCCGCCGCCGCGCTCACGAATCGACACAGGTAGATGCCGCTGGCCAGATCGCCGAGCCGCCACTCGATCTCCTGCGGCGCGCCGGCGCGCACCACGCCCTGGCGAGCGAAAACCAGCTGGCCTTCGAGATTGTAGATGCGGATGTCGTACGGACCGTCCGAGCGCGCCGAGATCCGCAGGTACACGCGACCCTGGCGCGCCGGGTTCGGGTAGGCGACGAACGCGCGCTCGAGGTTCGTGATGCGGTCGCCCGCATCCCCGACCCCCTGCGCGTCCGCGGTCGCGAAGCCGGTGCGCGCCGGACCGCCGCCGGCGCTCGTCCAGCCGGGGAGGCTCGCGTCGCCCCCCGCCGGCGCGAACACCGCGGCCGCGACGGGCGACACCGCGACCAGCTCGCGCGTCGCCGCGTCGCCGTCCAGGTCTGCGGCCAGCATGACGCCCCGGAACGCCTCCGGCAGGGCCTTGCGCGGGTAGCCATCCACGACCCCGCCGTCGGCATCGACCGCGTAGACGATCCCGAGATCGGTCGTGAAGAGGATCTCGGGAAGCGCGTCGCCAGCCACGTCGGCCACGACGGGAGCCGAAATGATCTGCACGTCGGCCTGCAGGGCGAAGATCTCCTGCACCTCGAGTGGCGTGTTCAGAAGCCGGGCGCCCCAGCTGTTGATGCCGGCCACGCGCTCCGAAGTGGTGGCGATCACGTCGAGGAAACCGTCACCGTCCAGATCCGCGAGGGCCAGGCCCATGTAGTCGCCCGCCGGCAGGTCCGGATAGGAGAGCCGGCCGGCGTCGGGATCGACGATGCGCAGCCGGCCGTTCCGATGCAGGACGACGACCTGTGCATTGGACGAGCGCGGATCCACACGCCCGCCGGCGACGAACAGATCGTCCGCTTCCGCAGGTGCGAGGTCGAGCCAGAAGCTTCGCGGCCGGACGGCGCCGAAACCGGCGGCCGCCGCACCCGGCGTGGCGAGACCCGAGCCGATGAACACCTCGTCAGATGAGACGAACGCCACCTCGAGACCCGGTGAGCCGCTTCTGAAATCGCCGACCACCACTCCCGCTACCGCGCCTTCGAGGCCGGGATCGAGCGTGCCGTCCAGCTGACCTTCGACATCGAAGACCCACCACGAGCCGGTCGCCGTCTCGACCAGGCCCACACCGAGTTCTTCGACGAGGACCAGTTGCGTGCCCGTGCCTCCAGGAACGGCGAGGGGAAAACCGGGCCTCGGCTGCAGGCCACCACCGGTCCAGCTGGCCCGCCAGAGCCAGACGTTGGCGCTGTCGACAGCACCGAGCGTCCCGACCGCGTCGGCCGCGAACGGCGCCGGCGCGTAGGCCAGCGTCCGCGGCCGCACCTCGCCCACGTGCAGCTCCTGCCGGCCAGCCGCACCGAATCCGTGCACGGCGGCCGAGTCCGCGACCACCAGCAGGCGGCCGAGGCCCTCGACGTCGGCGATCACGGCACCCTCCGGCTCGACGCGCAGCAGCGAGTCCGCGCCCACCCGGAACGTCTGCGGCCAGCCGGCCACGCCGTCCAGGACCCGCACGTGCAGCTCGTGCGACTCGGGCGGGGCGCTGACGACGTCGTCGATCTCCCAGCCGCTCAGCGCCCAGTCGTTGTTCCAGTTGTTGGGGACCGTGTGGGCGCGCAGCTCGGTCCTGTAACCGGCGCGGAAGGGATCGTTCCAGCCGTCGCCGAGGAAGCTCACGGTCGGCATGCGGATGTCGCCGATCTCGTAGTCGCCGCTCGCCTCGATCACGTGCAGGGCGCGGTGCGTGCCGCTCGTGTTGACCGTGTTCGTGGCCAGGCCCTCGAACAGGGGCCGCTCGTCGACGTGCCACACGAGCAGACCGAAGCCGAGCGCCCCGCAGCCCGACTGCTCCACGATCTCGGCGGGCGCCGTCGGCGACGGGATGAAGAAGTCGTACTCGCCGCTGTTGATGCGCTGGCGCGACGGCTTCGCGGCGTCGTCCCGGCTCATCCACAGCACCACACCCGTGTCGGCATCGCGGTTCAGGTACGGGCACTGATCCGGAACGATGCGCACGGCCAGCAGATCGCGGCGGTTCTCGACGATGAAGTACTCCTCCGGCGACACTTCGAGCCGCGCCGAGGTCGGGAAGTCGCCGTAGAAATCGTCCGCGTTCCCGGGGCGCAGGACGACCGAGTCGCGCGGCGAACGGATCACGTACGGATCCTCCCATCCGAGCAGGTGGCGATCGTAGGCCGACAGGCTGGTCGGCAGCAGGCCGAGCGCGAAGATCGGCTCGTCCTCGCGGCCCGCGACGGCGAACGCGAAGAAGGCGGCGTTCCCCGAGTCCATGAGGTCCCATTCGCCCACCACCGGCAGGCCGGTGCGCGTGTTGTACCAGTCGGGCAGACCGAGCTGGTGGCCGAACTCGTGGCAGAGCGCGCCCAGGATGCCGCCCAGCGCGCCGTCCTGGTTCAACGTCTCCGGGAGGATCAAGCCGCTGCGGATCTCGCGCGTCGCGCCCTGCACGGCGACCGAGTCGGCGAGCGTGATGAAGAACGTCGGCAAGTCGTTCGGGCTGTCACGGTTGATGTCGTTCTGGATGTCGCTGCCGGGGTGCACGATGACGATGGAGCCCAGCCGGCGACCGCTCGGATCGAACGCGTAGGGTGTCAGGTCGAAGCGGCCTTGCGCTTCCTGGCCGAGCAGCGCGATCGCGTCCCGGAAGTACTTCTCGAGCGTCTCGAGCGTCCAGAAGTTGCCCGCCCCGGGACCGTATTCGGCCACGTCGCTCAGCTTGATGCTGGGCTCGCCGGCGGGCGGGAAGACGACGCCCTCGATCCACAGCTGCCGGCGCGACATGAGCGTGTAGAAGCTCCGCATGGCCAGCAGCTGCGTCTCGAAGTAGGCGACGTCGTGCGGCGGCGGGTCGATGATCACCGTCGAGTCGGGCTCCATCAGAAAGTCGCCGCTCGCGTGCATGCTGGTGAGCGACGGCTCGCGGTTGCCTTCGAAGCCGATGCGCACCACCAGCACGTGTACGGTGTCGACCTCGGCGGCTGCCGTGCCGGCGCGGCCGGCCTTCGCGAGGCGCACCCGGCGCGGCCGCCGACCGGTGAGCAGCCCGCGCTCGTGGAGGCGGGCATTGCGGCTCGTGTCGTGCAGGAACTCGGGCACGTGCGCCCGCCGGTGCTCGAGCCAGGCGCGCTTGCGCACCAGGCGTTCGGGCGCCGCCAGCGCGCGCTGCGGCCGCAGGACGTCGGCGTGCCGCGCCGCCTGGGCGCCGGCGGACATCCCGGAGAGCGCACACGCCAGCGCCGCCAGCAGGGCCGGCAGGTGGCGGGGGCTCGGAACGTGTGACGCGTGCATCGTGTTCAGGTCACCGGGGCCGGGTTGAGAGGGCCAGGGGTGGGTCCACGTCTAGTAGCGGTACCAGAGCGCAAAGCGATGCACGCGGTTCAGGTCCGTGGCCTGCGGGACGTTCGCGTACTCGAACGCGGCGTTGTTCCATTGGAAACCGAAGCCCCCGGTGGCGGAGCGGATGTCGCCGTCCTTGTCGTCGACGTAGCCGGCGCGCACGGCGAAAGCTCCCGCGTACACGAACTCGCCGCCCACGTGCAGGAGGCTGGCGGTCTTGAACGTGACCAGCGAGCGTTCCCACTCGACGCCGAAGCGCACCTCGCCCACTTCGTTGGCGAAGACGTCGTACATGCCGCCCAGCCGCAACGTCCGCGGCATCGGGTCGCTCTGCTCGTTGTCGATGAACGCGATATCGGGACCGAGATTCGCGACCACGGCAGCGATGCGCAGGCGATTCTGGGAGTACAGGCCGCCGAGATCGAATGCCCAGGATGTGCCGCTGCCGCTGCCGCTACCGCTGGGATCCGGAATCACCGATTCGGGCGCCAGATCGACGCGCACGTACTTCACCGCCACCCCGAGGCCGACGTGTGGCAGGAACTTGAAGCCGAGCCCCACGGCGGGGGAGACCTCGTAGCTGCTGAACGTGCCCAGCGAGTTGTTGTCGCTGTCGATCGCTTCGCTCTCGCCGTAGCTCAGATACGTGAGGTCGAGCTGCACGGTGCCGACGCTCGTGGTCGGCACGACCCAGCCGCCGTAGAAGTAGAAGACGTCGTCGGCCAGATCGGGGACGAGCTTGCTGTACATCAGTCCCAGGATCGGCTTGTTGATGAACGCCAGCGCCGCCGGGTTGCCCCAGCGCGTCGAGTAGTCGCGGGTCTCCGAGATGTACAGGCCGCCCATGGCTTCGCCGCGCACGTTGGGCGGAATGGTGAGGCTGATGGCGCCGGATCCATCTCCGGCCGAAGCCGTGGAGCTGAACGCCCCCAGGCAGACGAGCAAGACCAGGGTCACGAGGGGGCATCGATGGTGCAGCCGATACATGTGGACAATGACCTCCGAGCAGGGCGGTTGCGGCACAGACGGATCCCCCTGCGGTCGGGAGACCCGGTGCCGGCGTGCAACTTCCAGGCCGGCGGTCCCGGTGTGCCTCCAGGCGCCTGGAGGTCGCCGCCGCACCCGCGTGTCGCACCGGAACTGGTGCGGAATCAAGCCGTTCCGCAAGTCCGCTCCGAGATCGGTGGAGATTCCGGCAGCCGGCGCCGCGCCACCCGCGAGGGCGATGTGCGCGTCCGGGGCGTCCACGAAAGAGGCCGGCGCGTCCCCTTTCTTGGACTCTTGCCGCGACTCGTGACCAGCTCCCGAGCCGTTCCGGCGGTGCACGAGTCGCGGCGCGCCTCTTATCGCATGATGACGACCTTGCCCGTGTAGCTCAGGACCGGGCCCTTGCGCCCGGAGGGCGACTGCTCGGGGGAGCGCTGGGGTCGGGCCTCCACCCGGTAGATGTACGTGCCGTTCGCGAGCTCGTCGCCGGCGACATCGACACCCCGCCAGCGGATCTGCACCTGCTGCGCCGGCACGCTCCGGCGCGCGCTCCACACCTCACGGCCGGCGCTCGTGTACACCCTCCCGGTGACGTCGGCCGGGTCCGTCACCTCGAAGAAGAAGTACGTGCGGTCGCGGAACGGATTCGGGAACGCGATCACGTTGGCGAGCTGCTCGGTCGCCGCATCGACGACGTCGAACTCGATCGTCTCCGTGGCGCGGTTCTGCAGGTTGTCCGAGGCGATGAGTGTCGCCGAGTGCGGCCCGGGCGCCAGATCCTCGGGCAACGGCACCGTCACCTTCCCGAGCGTGGCGCTTCCCGACTCGTACTGGAACTGCGAGGTCACGTTGAGCGGCTGGTTGTTGTCGTCGAAATCCAGCAGGATCGAGCTCGGCAGCGTCGTTCCCTGGATGTTGACGCCGTTCTCGTCGCTGATCTCCGCGGTGAGCGGCGTTCCCGCCTTCACCTTCGTGAGGTTGTTCGGGAAGCTGAGCAGGATGCGCGGCGGCCCGGTCGACGAGTCCGGGTCCGATCCCTGCACCAGCTGCACCGTGCTCAGGGCGCCCTTGGCGTCCGTGCCGGTGTCTGCGGCGTAGGCGTAGGCACTCACGCGCGCCTTGGACCCCTGCCGAGCGCCCAGCGGCACGATGAACTCGAACTCGAAGCGACCGTCCACGACCGGCACCGTCCCCCGGTAGATCGGCGCCCCGACCAGATCGTACGGGATCTTGAAGCTCGGGTTGTCGGCGGAGGTGTAGCCGCTCTCGTCGGCGCTCTCGAACACCTCGACGTCGGCCGTGCCGTCGAAGCTCACCAGCACGCCCAGAGAGTCGGACGCATGGACGGCGCCCCGGACGAGCTCGCGCGATCCGGTGTGCAGGACCTCGTCTCCCGAGCCGAACTCGAAGCCGACGATCGCTTCCGGCACGAGCAGAGTCATGGCGGGATCGCCGAGGAGAACGTAGGTCTCGTTGTCCTGCCCGTTCGTCTCGGGTGTGTTGGTCTTGCCGATCTGGTGCACGAGTCCGAGCGGCATCCGTGACGTGGCACCGACAGGAAACAACTGCCGCCAGATCTCCTCGTTGTAGCGCGCGTTGGGTGTTGCGAACGTCGGCCACGTCGCCCCCATGGTCGCGACGGCGCCGCCGCGCGTGCTGCTCAGCATGTCCTCGCTCATGCTCTGCAGCTCGGTGTCGTCGAACTCGGAGACCGTGCAGCTGAAGGCCATGAACACCGGCAGGCGCGTGGCGTTCGTGAGCGACGGGATGTCGGTGGCCAGGAAGAGCACCTCGTCGGCGATCTGACGCGGCGAGCCGTGTCCCTGGTAGTTGACGATCGCAGCGCCGTCGCTCCAGGTGCGGATGAAGGCGGCGCGACCCAGCGGCTTCTGTCCCAGCACCTTCGGGTACTCGGTGAGATAGATCTTGTCGATGTCCCACTCCGCGGGCGTCAAGCCGACCAGGTTCTCGGTGTTCCCGATGTGGATGCTCTCGAAGCAGCCGCGCGTCGGCGTGCACTCGTCGTCCGCGGAGAGGACGACGCGCGTCCGCCAGTCGCCGAAGTCCGTGGAGGTGTCGTAGGCGATGATGCGCTCGACGATGCGCCGCGCCTCGGGGACGGAGCGCGGCGTGATCCTCCCCACCGCCAGGTCCGGCACCGGGTGCACGCTCCTGAAGATCTGGCTCGAGCGCGGGTGCTCCATTTCCACCAGCCAGTCGTCGACGGCGTACTCGCGCCGCGTGCGCGGGTCCGCGTACCACGGCTGCACGGCGGGCACCAGCGTCGGCGTCGTGCCGGGAAGCAGCCGGCGCGGATCGTGTGTGGCCTCACCGAAGAGCATCAGATAGCGCAGCCGCGGGTCCCCGGGGTCGTCCCCCGGCCGGCCCGGGAGGTTGTACAGGAACTTGACGTAGTTGCGGATGGCGAGCGGATCCACGCGACCCGCGGAGAAGTTCTCGTAGACGTCCTGCACGTCCACGACCAGGATGTCGGGATCCCCGATGCCCTCGAGGTGCGCGCGCCGGTGCGTGGCGAGCTCGTCGGCCTGCTGCCGGAGCGATCCGTGCACCACGATCAGCATGTCGGGCGCCACGAGACGCTGCCGCAGAGGCGTGACCCGCCGCAGCTCGATCTGGCCCGGAGCGCCCGGGAACTGCACCACCGCGAAGTGCGTGCGAACGCCGGCCCCGCGACCGTAGCGCAGACGCCAGAAGGTCGAGCCGCCGCGAGCATCACCCGTGAGGCCGGTCAATCGAACCGGCCGATGCGCATCGGTGACGTCGAGAACGACCGGCTCGAACGCCTCGTAGCCGGCGAGCTCGTAGATCTGCTCGGCCGCCGCCGGGCGTGCGCTCCAGGCGAGCGGCGCGTCGCCGGCCGGTGCGGCCAGGCGCCGGTCCCCGGTCACGTCGAACATCAGGAACAGCGTGCCTTCTCCGGTCTGGTGCTGCTCGCCGACCTCCAGCTTGAGCGTGTTCGAACGCCGCAGCGTGGCCGGGAAGCCGAAGTAGGCGTTGGGCGGCTTCGAGCTCGGCTGCTGCCACTCGAT
Source organism: Candidatus Krumholzibacteriia bacterium (assembly GCA_046757105.1). Classification (GTDB taxonomy): domain Bacteria; phylum Krumholzibacteriota; class Krumholzibacteriia; genus JBHHXQ01. The sequence goes on along the minus strand of JBHHXQ010000003.1, from coordinate 15,167 downwards.
CACCCCCAGGGGCACGCCGTTCAGCAGCACATCGAGCACGTGCAGGCCGACGAACCCGCCGGCGCCGATGCCGATGCGGATCTCGCCCTGCACCGACTCCGCACCGGCGAGATCCAAGCTGAACGTCGCGGAAGCCGGCCGCACCTCGCGCACCTCCTCCCAGAACCACAGGTCGTCGACGGTGGCGAACGTGCGGTTCTCCTCGCGGTGCAACCGCCGCCAACCGCGCGTCACCACGTCGGTGGCGCCGGGCGCCGCGGCCGACACCTCCTGCATGCGCAGCCCCGCGGCCCCGTCCCAGACCAGCCAGGCGTAATTGGACGTGTCGTAGGGATGCTCCATGTGCAGGAGCGAGTCGGCGCTCGACCCGGCGAGGTCGGCATACTCCGCCGGACCGAGAGCGTAGAACACGATGCGCTCACCCGGATCGAAAAACGGGTTCGGCGCGCCCTGCTCCTGCACCCAGACGGCCACCTCTTGCAGCTCGTAGTCGCTCTGCCAGCTGGCCGGCGTGGAGTCCGCGAACAGCGGGATCGGATGCCAGGTGTCGACGAAGAGCCGGAACGTCGTCGGATCGATGCTCTCGACCGGGACGCCGGCCACGTCCAGATCGGCGTACGTGAGCGCGTAGATGCCGGTCCGGTCGATGCGGATGCGCAGCCGATCGGCGGGCAGCTGCTGCTGCGGCCCCGGCGGCCGGCTCTTCTGCACGTCGCGTCCCATCTGCCAGCGGGCCGCCGTGGTGGCGTTGAGCAGACCGGTGTGCAGCGGCTCGATGGGCACAGGACGCGCCCGGGCCAGCGCTCGGTCACGGTAGGTGATGCGGACGCGCGCTTCGCCGACGCAGGTAGCGCCGCCGGCCGCATCGAACTGCAGCGGCGTGAAGCTCAGCGTCACCGTGTCGCGGCCGCGCAGTCGGGCGACACCGGAAAGGGACACCGCCGAAGCCGGATAGCTCCCGGTCCACGTGCGCGCCGGCACCTCTCGCCAGACGTCCACGCGGCCGACAGCCTCGAGCCGCTGGCGCTCCGCGCGCGATACCGGAGCCGGCACGCGGTCCGGCTCGACGCCCGCCCAAGAACGGCGCGACGCGTCCAGGACCTCCAGCACCGCACCCCGAGGACCGGGGACGCCGATGAGCACGGCGCGCTCGTAGATGACGGGGAGGCCTTCGTCGCCGCCCACCTCGAATCCCGGAACCCGAAGCCGGCCGCCGTCACGCTCGGGCTCCGGCGCGCGCAGCACCAGCTCCATGCCGCGGTCGTCGTCGCGCACGACCTGGACCCAGTCGCGCTCCTCGCGTGCAGACAGGCGCGGGGCGAGCAGGACGATGCTGCAGGCGAACGTCCGGATGCATGCACGGAAAAGCCGTGTCGAGCGCAGCTGCCCCAGGCGCAGCATCGAGGACTCCTCTCTCGGGCAGGCAGGTTCCAGGGGCCGGCAGGAAAGACCTGGCGCACGTGGCAAGGCGGCCTGGCTCTCAGTATGGGATCGCCTCGTCCGGGAGCATGATCGGAACGTCCTCCCGGATCGGGTACTCGAGTCGGCAGTTCTCGCACCGCAACGACTCGGTGCTCGGATCCACGTCCACTCGCCGCTTGCACTTCGGGCAAGCGAGGACCTCGAGCAGCTCACGGTGGATCATCGCACCTCCCTCGGCGCGGGAGCAACTCCAAACGGGGCTCCACGGGACGCCGCAGACGGCGCAACGGCCGTGCCAAGGCCTGGCGAGCTGCCGGGCCGGCGGCTCAGAATCCGGCTTCGGAGTCCGCGAACACCCCGATGTGAAGATACTTCTGGAAGCGGTTCTCCAGAAGCACGTCCGCGGGCGTGCTCTCCAGGCCGTCAAGCTCGGCCGCGAGCGTCTCGCGCAGGACGACGACCATGCTTGCCAGATCGCGGTGGGCGCCGCCGTTGGGCTCCTCGATCACCCGGTCGACCACCTGCAGCTGGTCCAGATCGCGCGCCGTGAGCCGCAGCGCCTCCGCCGCGCGCGGCGCCTGCGAGCGATCGCCCCACAGGATGGCCGCGCATCCCTCCGGCGAGATCACCGAGTAGATCGAGTTCTCGAGCATGAGGACGCGATCGCCGACGGCGAGCGCCAGGGCGCCGCCGCTGCCGCCTTCGCCGATGACGACGACGACGATGGGCACCGGGATGCGCACCATCTCGCGCAGGTTGCGCGCGATGGCCTCGCTCTGGCCGCGCTTCTCCGCATCCACACCTGGATAGGCGCCCGGCGTGTCCACGAACGTCACGATCGGGCGGCCGAACTTGCCCGCCAGCTGCATGAGGCGCAACGCCTTGCGGTAGCCCTCCGGGTGCGGCATGCCGAAGTTGCGCAGCAGGTTCTCCTTGGTGTCACGCCCCTTCTGGTGCCCGATCACCATGACCCAGCGTCCGGCGAGAAGCGCCGGGCCGCCGACGATCGCCCGGTCGTCGCCGAACTGCCGGTCGCCGCGCAGCTCGGTGAACTCGTCGCACAGGAGCCGGATGTAGTCGAGCGTGTAGGGGCGGCGCGGGTGGCGTGCCAGCTGCACCCGCTGCCAGGGCGTCAGGTTCGAGTACACCTCCCGCCGCAGCTTCTCGGCCTGCCCCTCCAGCGACTCGATCTCGCGCCCGACGTCCATGCCCTTCAGGGAGGCGAGCTCGCGCAGCTCGCTGATCTTCGTCTCGAGCTCGACGATGGGGCGCTCGAATTCCAGCCAGTTCCGGCTCATGGATCCTCGACTTCCGCGGCCGCCTGGACGGGCACCCCACGCCGGTGCCCAGCACCGGAGCGGGGCGTGCGGATCCAGTGTACTTCGTGGCCTCAGAGGCGGAAAAGGTAGAAGAAATTGAGCTCCCGGGCCACCTTGCCCGAACCGTCGAGGTTGCCGAGCAGATCGCGCAGCAGGAAGCGGATGTGGCTGCCGGCGCCGAACCTCCACTGGATCCCGAAGTCGAGGTAGCCACGGTCGGCATCGTTGCCACGCTCGTCGAGGCCGAGGTCGTAGTCGGCGAGAACACTGAAGTTCCGGCCGAAGGTCTGCGTGAGGCCGACGAAGAGGTCGAACGACTCGCGCTTACCCTCCAGCGAGAAGCTGACGCCACCGGAGAGCGCCGTGAGCACCGGAAGCGCCCGCGCCAGCAGGTTCCGGGTCGCCACGGCGTAGAAGCCGGGCGACTTGCGCTCGTAGCGCAGGTCGCGCCGGAGCCAGCGCCCGCGGCCCTGGGAGTCGAAGCCCACCGCCACGGCCGGCAGGCCGATCTGATCGACGACCAGCGCCTGGAGCTGGATTCCGGGCCTGGGGTTGATGTCGACGTCGCCGCGCCCGAGGACGTCCTGCATTCCATACGAGATGCCGAACTGGAAGCGCTCGAAGACGCCGACCCGGACGCTGGAGAGCACGCTGCCCTCGGGGCCGACACCGACCTCCCAGCGCATCTCCCCGTGGCCCAGAGGCTCCGCCGTGTGGCTGTCGATGACCTGTGTGTCCGCACGCGTGGCGACCGGCATCGCAACGCAGATCGCCAGAATCGCCAGAAGGACGCCTCGTCCACGCATCCCATCCCCTTCCGCCAGGCACCCTGCGGTGCTCCACAGTACCGCAGACGGCTATCACCACGGGGGCTCGCTGTCAATGGCGGCGCCCGCGGCCCCGGCAGCGGCGTCGGTGGGCGCTGCCGGCGCGGGTCCCGGCGGCGGACCCGGGCGCGCCGGCTGCGGCTGCGACGTAGCACAGTCGAGCCGGACGTTCTCCGCTCCCAGGAGCGTCCGGAGCTCGGCGAGGAGCGCGCGCGACGGCGCCACCCGGGTGTTCCGCGCGCGCATGACGAGTTCGCGGCGCTCCCCCGGCAGGCGCATGCGCACCTCGCACCTCCCCGGATGGCCAGCCAGCAGGGCGCGCAGCCGCTGCAGCTGGGCCGAGGTGAGCGACGTGGCGTCGACGGCCAGGTGCAGCGCGCGTCCGAGCGAGCCGATGGCGTCGTCGAGCGTGAAGACCTGCTCGCACAGCAGCTTGGTCTGCTGCTCCTCGCGGGCGTTGGCGCGCCCGCACACGACGACCACGGCGTCGTCCTCCAGAAGCGCCGCATAGCGCTCCCAGACGCTGCTGAAGACCAGGAGCTCGGCCGTGCCGACGAAGTCCTCCAGCTTCACGAAGGCCATCGGCTTGCCCTTCTTGTCGGCGATGACCTTGCGTGAGACCACCGCACCGGCGAGCACCGTGGCGGCGTTCTCGTCGCTCTCCTGCAGTTCGACGGTGGTGCAGGTGACGAGATCGCGCAGCAGATGCTTCTGCGATTCCAGCGGATGGCCACTCAGGTAGAAGCCGAGCACCTGCTTCTCGTTCGCGAGCCGCGTGGCCTCGTCCCAGTCCGGCTCGTCCGGCAGCGGCGGCTCGACTCCCATGAGCTCCGGCGCGCCGCCGAAGAGCGACGCCTGGCCGCGGGCGCGCTCCCCCTGCGTGTGCTGGCCGCGCTCGATCGCCTGATCGAGCCCCGCCATCTTCTGGGCCCGGTTGCCCGGCAGCGAATCCATGGCGCCGGCCATGATGAGGCTCTCCAGCATGCGGCGGTTCCACGCCCGCGACTCGACGCGCTCGCAGAAGTCGAACAGCGAGCGGAACGGACCGCCCTCCTCGCGCGCGCGCACAACGGCCTCGATGGCTCCCAGGCCGACGTTCTTGATCGCGCCCAGGCCGAGCATGACGCTGCCCTCGCGCACGCGGAAGTCGGCGAAGCTCGAGTTCACGTCGGGCGACAGAAGGTCGACGCCGCGCCTGCGGCAGTCGTCGATGAGCACCACGACACGCGGGGTGTCGTTCATCTCCGAGGTCAACGACGCAGCCAGATACTCGGCCGGGTAGTGCGCCTTGAGGTATGCCGTCTGCACCGAGATCACCGCATAGGCCACCGAATGCGACTTGTTGAAGCCGTAGCCCGCGAAGTGCACGATCTGCTCCCAGATCTTCTCGGCCACGCCCCCTCTGACGCCGCGCGACACCGCGCCGTCGACGAACTTCGAGTGCTGGGCCTTCATGACGTCGAGCTTCTTCTTGCCCATCGCCTTGCGCAGCAGGTCGGCCTCGCCGAGCGTGAAGCCGGCCAGCTCGCTGGCGATGCGCATCACCTGCTCCTGGTAGAGGATGACGCCGTAGGTGTCCGCGAGGATCCCCTCGAGAACCGGGTGCAGGTACTGGCTCGTCTTGCGTCCGTGTTTGCGCTCGATGAAGTCCGACACCATGCCGCTCTTCAACGGTCCGGGACGGAAGAGCGCGTTGATGGCAGCGATGTCGTCGAAGCGGTCGGGCGCGATCTTGCGCAGCAGGTCGCGCATGCCGGACGACTCCAGCTGGAAGACGCCGACCGTGTCCGCCTCGCGCAGGAACTCGTAGGTCTGCGGATCGTCGAGCGGAATCCTGCGCCAGTCGATGTCGACGCCGTGGGATTCGTGGATCAGCCGCACCGCGTTGTTGAGAACGGTGAGCGTGCGCAGCCCCAGGAAGTCCATCTTCAGGAGGCCGACGTCCTCGAGCACCGTCATGTCGTACTGCGTGGTGATCTCGTCCTTCGCCGAACGGTACAGCGGCACGTGGTTCACGAGCTCGGTCGGCGTGATGACGATGCCGGCGGCGTGGATGGAGGCGTGCCGGACCAGCCCCTCCAGCGTCTGGCAGATGCTCATGAGCTTGTGCTGCGGGTGCTCGGGTCGGGTCATATCCTGCAGCTCGGGAACCGCCTCCAGGGCCTTCGACAGCGTCATCCCGGGGACGTTCGGGATCTTCTTGGCGATGCGATCGGTCTCGGCGTACGACAACCGCAGCACGCGCCCCACGTCGCGCACCACGCCGCGCGCCGCCATGGTGCCGAAGGTGATGATCTGACAGACGTTCTCGCGGCCGTACTTCTCCTTGACGTACTCGATCACCTCGCCCCGGCGCTCGTCGAAGTCGATGTCGATGTCGGGCATCGAGACGCGCTGGGGGTTCAGGAAACGCTCGAAGAGCAGGCCGTGCTCGATCGGGTCGACGTCGGTGACGCCGAGGCAGTAGCACACCAGGCTGCCGGCGGCCGAGCCGCGACCGGGTCCGACGGCGATGTGCCGCTCGCGTGCCGCGCGCACGAAATCGGCCACGATCAGGAAGTAGCCCGCGAAGCCCATCGAATCGATTACCGAAAGCTCGTAGCGCAGGCGCGCCTCGAGATCCGGCGTCGGCTCCGGATAGCGCTCGCGGAAGCCGCGCCGGGCCTGCGATTCGAGGTACTCCTCGGGGCTCGAGAAACCCTGGAGGATCGGGAAGTTCGGGAGCAGGAAGCGGCCGAGCTGCAGTTCCAGTTTGCAGCGGTCCGCCACCCGCAACGTGTTCTCCAGGTACTCCGGATGCTCCGGCACGAGCTGCAGCATCGCGTCGGCGTCCTTGAAGAACACCTGGTTGGTCTCGAAGCGCAGGCGCCGCGGGTCGTCGAGGTCCTTGCCCGTCTGGATGCAGAGCAGCACGTCGTGCGCTTCGGAGTGCTCGTCGCACAGGTAGTGGCTGTCGTTGGTGAGGACGATGGGCGCCCCGGTCTCGTGCGACAGCGCCGGCAGGTGCGCCGCCACCTTCTCCTCGAGCTCGATGCCGTGCTTCTGCATCTCGAGGAAGTAGTGGTCGCGCCCGAAGACCTCCTGGTGCTCGCGCACGCGCCGCACCGCGTCGTCGAAGCGGTCGGCGAGCAGAAGCTGCGGGATCTCGCCCTTCAGGCACGCGGAGAGAACCAGCAGGCCGTCGGCGTGCTGCGCGAGCAGATCCCAGTCGATGCGGGGCTTGTAGTGAAAGCCGCTGAGATACCCCTCGCTCACCAGCTGCATGAGGTTGCGGTAGCCGGTCTCGTTCCGCACCAGCACCACCAGGTGGTGGTAGTCCGCCGGGCTGCGCGGTTTCTCGTGTCGCGATGCGAAGGCGACGTACGCCTCGCACCCGAGGACGGGCTGGATCCCCGCCTGGCGCGCCGTCTTGTAGAACTCGACGGCCCCGAACAGGTTTCCGTGATCGGTCAGGGCCAGAGCCGGCATGCCGAAGTCGCGTGCTTGCTGCACGAGCTTCGGGATGCGCTGCGCGCCGTCCAGGATGCTGTAGTCGGAGTGCGTGTGCAGATGAACGAAGCCGGGCATGGTTCTCCTCGCGGCGGGGAGGTCTCAGGGGATCTCGAAAGCCCACGATTGTCGGGCGCGGTTGCCGACGCGGTCGGCGACGCGAACGTTCAAGCGATGCGGGCCCGCCTCGAGAGACTCCACCGGGTGCACGAGCACCCGCCCGGTCTCGGGATCCCACTCGGGAATGGCGAGCGTGCCGTCGACGTCCACGTCGATCGCGCCATCGGCAAGCTCGGCTCCGAAGTCCTCGACGACGAACTCGAGCCACACTGGCCGCCCGCCGCGCCGCACCTGGCGGAAGTCACGCAGAGCCGGCGGCGTGTCGTCGGCCAGCACCGCGAAGATGCTCAGGAAACGCGCCTCTCCCACCAGGGCGCCGTCGGCGTCGCGCTCGGCCGAGAGAAAACGCAGGTTGCCACGCCGGTCGACCCAGAACAGGCCAGCAGGATCCTCAGCGCTCGTTCCGGCCACGGCCGCGTCGCCGGCGGCGAGGATGACGCGCACCGATCCTTCGAGCGCCGCAGCGCGCGACCCCACCTCGACGCACGGGCCCGCCGGGCGCAGCTCCGGGCCGAGCTCGAGCTCGTGTGGATCGAAACCCCGGACGCGCACCGCCACATCCTCGAAGAGCGACCCGGCGGCGAACTCGAGCCGCAACCGCGGGTGCAGGTCGGCAACGCTGCGCGCGGCGCCGCGGCGCACGATGCGCGCTCGCATCTGGCGCTCGAGTATCGCACGGCGGCCGTCGATTGCGGTGGCGGAGATCTCCAGGGCTTCCGGGTCGCCGCCGATCTCACCCACGGCCGCCACCCAGCGGTACCGGCGGGTGTCGATCTGGCGCCGGCGGCCGAGGGCGTAGCGGCCCCCGTCGGCCAACACGAGCGCCGCTTCGGGCGGCGACTCCAGCAGAACCCGCGACTCGACCGTGACCACGAGCTTGCCGTTCCGCCAGCGGGCGCCGACCTCCAGCGGCAGCGCGCTCGTGGTGGAGTCGGAGGCGGCGTGCGCCCACGTGCGCACGGCCTCGAGACCGCTCGGGTCGACCACACGGGCGCGCAGCGCGAGCGTTGCGGGCGCGCCGGGCTCGATCTCGGCCGTCCAGGCGCCGTCGACGAGGTGACCGGGCAGCGGCTCCCAGGTGCGGCCAGCGTCGACCGAGACGGCGAGGTCGACCTGCAGGCTGTCGCCGTCGGCATCGCTCGCCACGCACTCCACCCGCAGGGCACCGCCGCGGCGCCGGCGCGCCTCGAGAACGTCGATGCGCGGCGCGCTCGTGACCAGGAGCGGCAGGCGCACGCTCCGCGTGTGCCCGGCGACGTCGGCGACCTCGATCTCCACGTCGTGCCGCCCCGGACCAACCACGGAGACCGCATCCCCTGCGACGCTGCCCTGCACGACCGCGTGCAGGACGCCGCGGCTCGCATCCGCCGGCTCACGCCCCTCGAGGCGGTTGCCGGCCCGTGCGAACAGCTGGAAGGCCCGGGCGTGCGAGCGCACCAGGCGCTCCTGGTCGTAGTCGAGAACGATGTGATGGTTGTGCGCGTAATCGAACCTTTCGTGGACGGCGCGGTACATCGTGCGTCCATTCACCCGCACCTCGTACCGGTACGGCACCTGGCGGTGGGGTCCGGAGGCGGCCCGGTCGAGGGCGCGGACCGCGAACCCGAGACGACCCGCGACACGCACCGGCTGCGCCAGCGACTGCGCACCGCCGACGCGGATCACGTGCGTTTCGGGGCCACCCTCCACGTGCGAGTCCGGGTCGAGAGGCATGACGGCGACATCGCGAATGACGGGCGGCACCACGTCGGGCACCGCGAAGCCCGCCGTCTGCGGGTTGCGGGCCACGTCGCCGTCGCGCATCTCGAAGTGCAGGTGCGGGAAGCCGATGCCCGTGTCCCCGCTCCAGGCGATGACCTCGCCCCGGCGCACGCGGATCTCGTCGGCCGGCAGGTACACGTCGAAGGTGTAGCGCTTGCGCCGGCGCTGCTCCCGCCATGCCCGCGAGGCCATCGGCTCCGCGAAGCGGTCGAGGTGCGCGTAGACCACCAGCGGTCCCGAGTCCAGCTGGATGTAGAGTGCCTTGCCGTAGCCGAACGGCGACATGCGCATGCGCGCCAGGTAGCCGTCTCCCACCGCGTAGCACCTCACGCCGGTGCGGCCGCCGGTGCCGAGATCGATTCCCGCGTGCAGGTGCGTGGGGCGCGGCTCCCCGAAGCTGCTGGTGAGCACGGCCTGGACGGCCAGCGGCCAGACCGGATCGTTCGATGCGGCAGCAGCGCCGTCCGCGCTGCAGTCGGCGAGGAGTCCCAGGACGCACGCCAGTCGCATACTCACCAACCGGCTCATCGCCTCCCCGCCAGGCCGCCGATAAGCTCCCGAGGAACAAGAAGTTCGGAACTCCCGCCCGATGCGGGCACTGCTCCCCCGAATACCAGAGCCCGGCTCGGCCCGTCAAGGACGCGCGCTTCCCGCGGCCCGGCGGCGCCGCTTGTGGCCCGGATGATGGTATGCTAATGTGGCGCGTTCGGATGGAACGCGGCCAGTTCGGCCGCTCGTCGCGAGATCATACACCCCGCGTTCGAACCCCCCGAAGTCCTGCGGGGGGCGGACCCGCACTCCAACCCATCGCTCTGGCGGAAACGTCCGTCCGTTGCCAAGGAGCTGTGCGATGCTGAGGCAGCTGCGCTCGGGCCGAACCATGAAGACAATCATGTGGGTGGTGGCGCTCTCTTTCATCGTGGGCTTCGTCTTCCTGTCCCGCATCGACTACGGTCGCGGCGGCGGGAGTGGTCAGCCGGGCAACGTCATCGCCGTGATCAACGGCTTCGAGGTGACGTCCGACCGCTGGAGGACCATCGTCAACCAGCTCGCGGACGCCGAGCGCCGGCGCTTCCAGCGCGACGTCCTGCGCACGGCCGACTTCGAGCGCATCGAGGCGCAGGCCTGGGAAGGGCTGGTCACCGACGTCCTCGTCCGACAGGAGGTCTTGCGGCTCGGGCTCGAGGCCGCCGACGAGGAAGTCATCCAGTACCTGAAGACCTCGCCGCCGGAGCACGTGCGCCAACGCTTCCTGAACGAGGACGGCCAGTTCGACGTGCAGGCCTTCCAGCAAGCCCTGAGCGACCCGCGCTACCCCTGGTTGGCCGACGAGCTCTACGTGCGCGACCTGATCCCGAGGCTCAAGCTGCGCCAGATGGTGTACGCGCGCGCCACGGTGAGCGAGGCCGAGGTGCGGCGGGAGTTCTCACGCCGCGTGCAGCGCAACACGGTCAAGTACGTGGGCCAGGACTGGAGGAGCATCGAGCTCGAGGACACCGGTCCCGACGAGACCGAGCTGCGGCGCTACTACGAAGCACACCCCGAGCGTTTCTCGCGCGGTGAGAACGTCGTCCTCGACGTCGTGCGCATCGACAAGAAGCCGAGCCGGGAGGACGAGGAAGAGCTGCTGCGCGAGGCGGCCGCGATGCTGGACGAGATCGGACAGGGCACCACGCGCGACTTCTCCGCGCTGGCCGAGATCTACTCGGACGACGCGTCCGCCAGCCGCGGCGGCGCCGTCGGCTGGGTCACGCGCAGCTTCTTCCCCGAGGCCGTCGCCGAGGCCGCCTGGCAGCTCGAGCCCGGACGACGCACGCAGCCCATCCTCACCGACCGCGGCATCTACGTGGTCCAGGTCGACAGCACGCGGACCGACGAGGAGGGCGAGGTGTCGCTGTACGTGCGAGAGCTCCTCCTGCGCTCGGAGGCCAGCCCGACCACCCTCGACAGCCTGCGGAGTCTGGCTCGCGAAGTCGCCGAACAGGCACGTGCCGACTTCGACGGGATCCCAGAGCGCTTCGGTCTCCAGGTGGAACGGCTCGATCCGGTGGAGAAGAGCGGTTTCATCCCCGGCTTCGGGCTGTCGCTGCGACTGCGTGACTGGGGCTTCGAGGCGCAGCCAGGCGACGTCGGCGGGCCGTTCGGCAGCGACGACGGCATCTTGATCGCGCGTCTGGTCGAGCACAACGACGGCGCGCTTCGCGCCTTCGAAGACGTGGAGCCGCGGGTGCGCAGCGCGCTGCTCGAAGAGCGCCGGAAGGATCTGGCGCGGCAGAAGATCGAGGCGGTTGCCGAGGCGGTGCGCGGCGGCGCCGCGCTCGAGGACGCCGCCCGGGCCGCCGGTCTCGAGGTCATCGAGCCGGAGCCGTTCACCTACTACGAGAGCGTCCAGAACATCGGCAACGCCAACGAGTTCACCGCCGTCGCCTCCGAGCTGCAGCCGGGCCAGACCAGCGGCGGCGTCGAAACCCCCATCGGCGCCTACGTCATTCATCTGGTGTCGCGAGATCCGTTCGACGAGGAGAAGTACCAGAACGAACGCGCCACCCACTACCAGAGCCTGTTCTCCAGGCGCGGCTCGCAGATGTACAACGCTTGGCTGCAGGAGCTGCGCGACAACGCCGTGATCATCGACCGGCGCTCTCCGAGCGTGTAGAGCCGCCCCTGGCGCCCCCGCGTTCTCGCATCCTCACCACGCCCCCGCGTCCGGCGATCCGGAACAGTGCGCGCCACCGACTGGTTTCCCGAGGTGGCCGGCGGGTGTGGTCGTGCCCGCCAGCGGGATTCCGAGGACTCTTCGGGAGGTGGGGCGACGCACGCCAGCATGCCAGGGCACAAGTGGCGCCACCTGACGGCCCTGGCCGCGGCCGAGCTGCTGGCGATGGCGCTGTGGTTCTCGGCCTCGGCGGTCGTGCCGCAGCTCACGACCGAGTGGGGTCTGTCGAGCGCCGAGCAATCGTGGCTGACGATGAGCGTGCAGATTGGTTTCGTCCTGGGCGCGCTGATCTCGGCCCTGACGAACGCTGCCGACCGCGTCAGGCTGCAGCGGCTGATCGCGTGGAGCGCCCTCCTGGGCGGGCTGTTCAACGCCGCCATTCCGCTCGCCGGTGCGCGTCCGGCAGTCTGTTTCGGCCTGCGCTTTCTCACCGGAATGGCGCTGGCCGGCGTCTACCCGCCGGGAATGAAGATCGTGGCCTCGTGGTGCGAGAAGGATCGCGGCCTGGGCATCGGTCTGCTCGTCGGTGCGATCACGGCGGGATCGGGGCTGCCCCACCTGCTGAGAATCTCTGGGCTCCCTGGCGGCGTGGCCGGAACACCGCCGTGGAGGACGGTGCTGCTCACCGGTTCCACCTGCGCGGCTGCCGGGGCGCTCCTGGCAGGTCTTTTCGTGCGCGCCGGACCGCTGCTGCCGGCGGCGCAACGTTTCCACTGGCGCTACGCCGCCGCCGGCTGGCGCGATCCCGCCGTTCGTCTCGCCAACTTCGGCTACCTCGGACACATGTGGGAGCTGTACGCGATGTGGGCCTGGGTGCCGCTGTTCCTGCGCGCGAGCTACGCGCGGGCTGGATGGAGCGGCACGTCGGCGGGCGTCGCCGGCTTCGCCGTCGTGGCGATCGGTGCAGCGGGTAGCATCGTGGCCGGGGTCCTCGGTGATCGCTGGGGACGCACGCTGCTGACGACTTGGAGCCTGGCCGTATCCGGCGGCTGTGCACTCGTCGCGGGAGCCTTTTTCGGGTCACCGGCGGTCGTCACCGTGCTGTGCCTCGTCTGGGGCTTCGCCGTGGTCGCCGACAGCGCGCAGTTCAGCACCGCGGTGAGCGAGCTGGGCGATCCGCGCTACGTCGGCACGGCGCTCACCGTGCAGACGAGCTTGGGATTCCTCCTGACGTTGCCCACCATCCGCATGATCCCCGCGCTGGTCGAACGCGTCGGCTGGGAGTGGGCCTTCACGGCCCTCGCACCCGGGCCGGTGTTCGGGATCTGGAGCATGCTGCGCTTGCGACGCCTGCCGCAAGCCGTCAAGATGGCCTCCGGCAACCGGTGAGACCCCGGACGCTCGGAGACCCCTGGATGCAGGTGCGCCGCCTGAGATTGCAGGACCACGAGGCGATGCTGGAGCTGTGGCGGCGTGCCGGCCTCTCCTCGTTGCGACCCCGCGGCCGCGACCGCCGCGAGGTCTTCGCGCAGCAGCTGGCCAGTGGCGTGGAGACGTTTCTCGGCCTGGTCGAGGGCGACCGACTCGTCGGCGCGGTGGTCGCCACGCACGACGGCCGCAAGGGCTGGATCAACCGGCTCGCCGTGGATCCCGAGTATCGAAGGCGAGGGCTGGCGCGACGGCTGCTGGCGGCTGCCGAGCAGGTCCTGCGCGAGCAGGGCATGACCGTGATCGCCGTCCTGGTGGAGCGTGACAGCGAGGCTTCGCTGCGGCTCTTCCAGAGGGAGGGATACGTGCTGGCGCGCGACGTCTTCTATCTGAGCAAGCGCGACGACGCGGACGCCTGAGTCCGGGCCGCTTGACACCTCCACGCCCGCTTCCTCGCTTGCGGTGGATTCCCTCGCCAGGGAGGCCTCGCCGGATGCGGCAGCCCGAGCGTCGCCGCGCCCGCCAGCTGCGCGTGGGGGCGATGCGCCGGCGGTGCTACGCCATGCTGCTGGTGCCGCGCTCGCCGTCCTCGTGCTCGCCGCTGCCGCCGCGCCGCCAGCGGCTGGCGAAGCGCCACCCCGATTCGTGACCGGGTGGGGCGCCGAGGGCAGCGCCGCCGGCGAGCTGCAGTTTCCGAGAAGCATCGACGTCGATGCCGACGGCATCCTCTGCGTCGCCGACACCTCCAACCATCGTGTCCAGAAGTTCGACCGCGACGGCCGGTTCCTCGGCAGTTGGGGCAGCTTCGGCAGCGGCCCCATGGCCGTGGATGCAGGAGGAAACGTCTACGTCACGGATGTCGGGCGCGCGAATGTCCAGAAGTTCACGACCGGCGGCGAGTTCATCACTGCCTGGGACTCCAGCGGCAACGGGGACGGCCAGTTCGGCATGCCCATCGGAATCACCATCGATGCACGGAACGACGTCTACGTGAACGGCGCCGTCAACCGAACGGTCCAGAAGTTCACGAGCGGCGGCAGATTCCTGTCGGCGTGGGGCGTGCGCGGCAACGGGGAGTTCGGCGACCCGCACGACATCGCGCGGACGATCGCGACGCATCTTCGTCGTCGATTTCGGGAACGACGGCATCATCCAGCACTTCAGCTACACACCCGTCCGCGTGCGTCCGATGACCTGGAGCCGGCTGAAATCCGCATACCGCAGCCCGATCCGCGCCACGGGCGCTGCCGACCGCTGAGCGCTCCGGCGTCGCGGCGCTCGGCATTCCGGGACGCCCCGCACGGCCGGTTCCGGACTCGCGGCGGTTCCGGTATGATGTGGCGCCCCGAAGGCAATCGGTCTGGGACCCCTTGCGAAGGAGAAAACCGTGTTGGGCCTGCCAACGAATCGAGCCGTGCACGGCGCTGCCGGGTGTCCGTGGCGACGCGCGGCGTCCGCCGTGCTGGCCTGCGTGCTCTGCGTGGCGTCCGGCGTCGCGGACCCCCTGTTCGCGAAGGAGATCTTCCCGTACGAGACGCACGTCGAGACCCTGGACAACGGGCTCCAGGTCATCCTCGTTCCCATGGACTCCGGTGGGTTGGTGGCGTACTGGACCATCGTCCGCACCGGGGCGCGCGACGAGTACGAGCCGGGACACACTGGTTTCGCGCACTTCTTCGAACACATGATGTTCCGTGGTTCCGAGAAGTACCCGCGCGAGGTGCGCGAGAAGATCCTCACCGAGATGGGCGTCGACGCGAATGCCTTCACGACCGACGACCTCACCGGCTACTACCTGAACTTCGCGGCCGAGGACCTCGAGCGGGTCATCGAGCTGGAGAGCGATCGGTTCAGGAACCTCAAGTACTCCGAGGAGGACTTCAAGACGGAGGCCGGAGCCGTGTACGGCGAGTACCGCAAGAACCGCTCGAGCCCCTTCTTCACCATCTACGAGGCCGTGCACCAGGAGGCGTTCGACGTGCACACCTACGGCCACACGGCGATGGGCTACGAGGACGACATCAAGCGGATGCCGACGATGTACGACTACTCGCTGTCGTTCTTCTCGCGCTACTACCGCCCCGAAAACGTGGTGCTGCTCGTCATCGGCGACGTCGAGACCGGGCCGGCGACATCGCTCCTGAA
>JBHHXQ010000002.1:0-26307 GCA_046757105.1 Candidatus Krumholzibacteriia bacterium | reverse complement strand
TTCCGCGACGGGTCGATCAGGCGGATCTGACTCGAGAAGTTCTTGGGGGTGTTGGTCCCCAGGTAGCGGTCGTGGCGAAAATCCAACAGCTGGATCGCGTACGGCTTGTAGATGCGTTTGTACCGCAGCGCGATGTTGTACACCTTGCCGTTCACGGGCACTTCCTGGGTCGCGAAACGCGGCACCAGCGTGAAGTACAGCGCCGCCATCCAGGTGCCGAGTTCCCTCCCCTCGTGGATCACCGTCGCCACTGCGACGGGCAGGTCGATCTCATTCTGGTCCACGCCGCTCACCACGGGCTTCGCGCGCGCGACCAGACCGAACTGGGCCGCGGTGCCGCGATTCGCTCGCGCCAGCGCCACGGGCTCGACCTCTCCGACGTCGAACAGATCCGCATTCGACAGCCACTGCTCGATCCGGATGTCGAACGGCAGGAGGGAATGCTGGATCAGCCCCCCCTTCTCGAGCATCGACTGCGGCACCACCACGACCCAGTCCTCCTGCGGATCGGACGGATCGATGATGGCGAACTCGACCTCGCGGCCGTCCTCGGCGAAGCTGACCGTTTGCCCCTCGTCGATGCTCATGTTGCTCTCCTCCGCGAACAGGGCGGAGACGAGCTCTCCGAGGAGCAGGAGGATCAACCCGAGATGAATGAGGAGGATCCCGGCGCGCCGAGCCCGGAGCTTGAAGCGCACCGCGTGCGCGGTGAGCAGGTTGACCATCAGCAGGCCGCCGAGAACGTAGCCGCCCGGGAAGGGGAATCCTCCGGGCACGTCCAGGTGGCGGGGCAGGAAGAGCTGGAATGGAATCCACACGATGAAGGTGCGGAAGTAGGTCTTCAGGGCGCTCCAGATGCCCATGTCGATCTGCGCCCAGGTGCCGGCGAAGATCAGGAACATGAGCATGGCCAGCAACGCGACGGTCAGCCGCAAGGAGGCGAGCGGCTTCAGGACCCTGCGGAGGCGTTCACCCACTGGAACCTCCCGCGAAGCGCACGGAATGCACGAAGGCGTCGAACGCGTCCTTCTGCTTCTCGAGCAGCGGTTCGGGGCCGGTCATCTTGAGAAACCAGGTCATGTCGGGCCGCGACACGAGGACGACGAACATGCGCTTGCGCGCACGCGCGGCCTCGGAATCCGCTCCGGCTCCGGGGGCAATCAAGTCGAGCAGCCCGGCGGGGTTGCCGTCGATCTCCAGGTGGTCGATCGGCTGCTCCTCCAGCGCGCGCACCGGAGCGAGCCCCACCTGGTCGCGCCAGCGGTTGACGTTGGCGAGAAGACCGCCGACGTCGCCGGGGAAGCGCGTCACGGCCACCTCGGCCGTGTGGCCCGCGCCCGTGACCCTGAACGTGGCCACCCGGAACCGGCTCGTCCCCGGCTGCTCCTGCCATCCGGGGGGGAGCGTCCAGGTGGGCTTCGCGGTGTCGGCGCCGGAAGCCGGCACGTCGGCCGGTGCGTCCTGCACGGGAGGATGCCCCGGCGGCAGGCCAGCCACGTCCGCCGGGTCGGGCGCGGAAGATGGCGGCAGCCGGATGCTGCTCACGAACTGCTCGAACTCCGCTGCGTGCGGCGCCACTCGCTCTGGCGGCCCCATGATGAGGAAGAACCACACGCGCTCCTCCGCGGCCAGGATCGCCGAGAGAACCTGCTGCCTGGCGCCGCTGCCGCCCGCCGGGCCCACCATGTCGATCAGGTGTGCGGTGTGCCCGTCGATGTCGATGGAGCGCATCACCGTCGCCAGCGCGTCGGGACCGATGGGCTCGAGGCCGATCTGCTCCCGCCAGCGGTTGACGTTGGCCAGCGGGTCGCGCGCCACCAGACCGAGAGGCGTGACCCGGACCTCGAGCGGATCATCGCCGGACTCCACGGCGAGCGTGGCGTAGCGCATGCCCTGCCCCGGCAGCTGCCGCCAGCCCTCCGGGAGGGTCCAGCGGATCGGCTCGCCCTGTGGTTCAGATGTCTCGTTCGACGGCGCAGTGGTCCCGCCAGCAGCCGCCGGCCCGGCCTCCTTGGGCGCCGGGTAGGCGCGGATCTCATCGCGCTCGCACCCGCTGACCGACAGGACGACGATGCCCGCAACCACGATCCGGAGCCACGCCTGCATGCCCACCTCATCTCCTCCCCATCCGCCGCATGCCGGGGACCACGCCGGCCCCCAGGACGGCGGCACGCCCCATGATACTGCGTCGTGCTCTGTCGCAAAGCGAGAGTTGGGACGGATTCTCGTTCCCTCGCCGGGGCCGGCAGTGGGATCCCTTCCCGGAAGCTCAGAACACGCGGCCCAGCTCCACCGTCAGCTCGTTTCCCTGCCCGGAGTTCCGCCACTCGTTCGAGATGTCCAGCCAGAGACCACGAACGGCCAGGAGGTTGACGGCCACGCGAAGCCATTGCGAGCGGTTCACGAACTCGGTGGTCTCGGCGAAGCCCGACTCGCGGTGCGTGCGGCCGGCGCCACCGGACACGTCGAAGTGCGCGCGGCTCCCGGCACGTAGCAGCAGGCTCCCGCCCAGGAACCAGCCGCCACCCGCATCGCCGCCGTACCCGTTTGCATACACGCGGCCCGAGAGACCGTCGAAATGGATGCGCGAGCGGTGCAGGGTCGCGTCCCAGCTGCGCGTCCATCCGACGCCGCCAGGCCGGCGGCGCAGGTCGCCTCCCAGGCGCAACGATTGCTCGCGCGACAGCTGCACACGCGTCGATCCGTAGACGCCGTAGTGACGCCCGAGCTCCAGGCTCTCGACCGCGTCGCGCAGCTCCGGAAGCAGGACGCTGCGCCGGGAATCGAGCCCGAAGAGCAGCGTGACGTCGGGCCGGACGCGGAACTGGCTGCCCAGCGACCACGCGGTCAGACCGACGCGCGGTTCACCGAGCGAGCGCTTCCACCCCGGATTCACATCGACCTCGAGGCTCTGGAACGTGCGGACGTCGCGGGACAGCGTGGCGCTGCTGCGCAGGATCAGGAACTGACGCCGGGTCACATCCGGGTCCAGCAGCTGCGCCCCGGACAGCAGCGCGTGCCAGCTGCGCTCGTTCCGGCGCCAGTCGAGCTCGACGTAGCCGCCGAACTTCTTCCCGTGGCCGGCGAAACCGCGCACGCCGAGCTCGGCCCCCTGACCCACGGCGGCTCCCACACGCACGCCCTGCCGCGCCCGCCAGCTCACGCTGGCGCCGTCGATGGTCCCCATGTTCTCGAGGCGCCGCGGCAGCAGCCTGCCGCCCTCGAGCTCGAACGCGGCGCCGGCGGTGCGGTAGCGCATGCGCGCCTCGAACATGCGCAGATCCGAGGCCGTGCTGCCGCCACCGGCGGAGCCGTCGTCCGCGCTGAACGCCGGGCGATCGGCCCGCACGCGCACCGTGAGATCCTCCTGATCGTGGCCGGTGAAGCGCACGTCCGCGAACAACGACGGGTTGCGGTACGTTCCCCCGGCGTCCGAAGACTGCGTGTAGTAGGTCACGACGCGCCCGCGGACCTGGCCGAAGCGTGACCACAGGCGGTTCCACGAGTTGCCTGCGGATGTGACCTGCGGCTGCGGCCCGCGAACGCCCGCATCGCGGCGGTCGGCCGCGCCCCCGGGAGCATCGCTGACCACCGCCGGAGAGAACTCGACGACGTCGCCAACCTGGATCTCGACGGAGCCCGCGTCCACCCGGCAGGCGGCGGAGTGCTGCGCCACGAACTCCACCTGCAGCTTGGCGACGCGTTGGCCGCTGCGCACCACCCAGACCACGGCCTGCTGCGTCAGACCCGACGTCTTGCCGACGTCCAGATAGATGTTCGTCGCCGAGACGTACTGCACGCTTCCGGAGGCCGCCTCGGCTGCGACGGGAAGCCCAGCCTGCAGCACCAGCAGCCCCACGAGAAGGCCCGTCATGAGCACGATGCGGTGTCTGCCGGTTGTTGTCTTCGTGTCTTCAAACATCGCGGTGGCAATCATAGCACGCCCTCGGTTCGTAGCGGTAACCCGACACATCTCGATGATTGTCATCCGTACTGGTCTGGTTGTGCTTGTGGCACTGGAAACACGTGAAATCCCCGAAGTTCGATGCGTTCACATGACACGTCGCACACGAGTCCCACTTGCCCCGGTGCTTGCCGGAGTAGATGCGGAAGTAGAGCGCGTCGTGATTCCAATTCGCCGGGCTCCAGCCGTTCGGCGTGTGGCACGACGTGCAGTCGGTCGGGAAGCCGGCCGCAGTGTGGCTCGGGTTGCCCGTCCGCGCGTAGTCGCTCTCATGGCAGGCGTAGCAGTCCGTGGGCGTGCCGGTGTAGCGCCCGCCCGGGTGACAGCTCGCGCACGCCGCATTGCGGTGCGCACCCGCCAGCGGGAACCCGGTCGCCGCATGGTCGTATTCCGCCGGGCTCCAGCCGTTCGGCGTGTGGCACGACATGCAGCTGGTCGGGAAGTTGGAGGCCTGGTGATCCGGGTTGCTCGTCGCCGCGTAGTCGTCCTGATGGCAGGCGTAGCAGTCCGTGGTCGTGCCGGTGTAGCGCCCGCCCGGGTGACAGCTCGCGCACGCCGCATTGCGGTGCGCACCCACCAGCGGGAACCCGGTCGCCGCATGGTCGAATGTGGCGCCTTCCCAGCGCGTCGTCGTGTGACAGGCGGCGCAGTCCGTCGGGAAGCCGGTCTCCAGGTGGCTCGGATTCGCGGTGGCCGCGTACTCCGCTTGGTGGCACGTGTAGCAGTCCGTGGGCGTACCGCCATAGCGCCCGCCCTCATGGCAGTTCGTGCAGGTTGCGGCCCGGTGCGCGCCGGTCAGCGGGAAGCGGGTCACGTCGTGGTTGAAGGAGGCACCCTCCCAGCGGGTCGTCGAGTGACACGCCGAGCAGTTCGTCGGGAAGCCGGCCTCCGCGTGATTCGGGTTGCCGGTGGCCGCATACTCCGTCTGGTGACACGAGAAGCAGTCCGCGCTCATCGCGGCGAAGCTGCTGCCCTTGTGGCACGACTCGCACGTCAGGACGCGATGTGCGCCCGTGAGCGGGAATCCCGTGGCAGCGTGATCGAAGGCGCTGCTCTCCCAGCGGGAGCTCGAGGCGTTGTGGCAGTGGTCGCAGCGTGTCGTGTAGCCAGCGGCCGCGTGATCCGGGTTGCGTGTGGCCGCGTACTGGGCGGCGTGACAGGAGACGCAATCCGTCGACAGGCCAGTGATGCCGGCCTCGCCGAGGCCGGCGTGGCAGCGAGAGCACTCGACCAGCGCGTGCACGCCTTGCAGGGGCAACCGGGTGCTCGCGTGCTGGCGGATCGCCTCGGCCCGCTGGATCCACTGCTCCGGCGAGTGGCAATCCTGGCAGCGGATGCCGTTGCGGCCTTCGTGCACGTCCCGGTGGCAGTCGGCACAGCTCGTTCCGACGTGCGCGAACAGCGGGGTCTCGTGGCAATCGCGACACTCGGCCGCCGCATGGCGGCCCCGCAGGTGGAAGCCGGTCTCGGCGTGGTCGAACTCGAGCGGGTCGCGGATGGAGACCCACGACTCCGCGGTGTGGCAGGCCTCGCAGCGGATCTTGATCTCACCGTGCGGGTTGGCGACCGCGGGGGCTCGAGCGTCGCGTTCCTGCGGCGGCGCGGACTGGGCATCCGCCCGCCGTGCACCTCCCGTGTACCACGCCAGGCACGAGACCGCCACCAGGCCGACAATCGGCGGCGCCAACGCGGCGATCTTCCTGAATCGCGACATCCGCACGAAGTTCATCGTCGCAAGCTCTCCGGTTTGACGGGCTCGGCATGGCAAGACCGGCAGGCGGTGTTCAGGGGTTTGTAGCGCACCACGCGCTTGCGACCGACTCTGTCTTGCCGGTGACAGGACCCACAGGCCGTACGCCCGTGCGCGCCTTCGAGCGCGAACCTCGACGCGCGGTTGTGGTCGAAGCCGCCGCCCTTCCAGTCGGATCCGACATGGCAGCGGGCACAGTCCGTCCGTCCGTGCTTGTCGGTGAACTGACCGGCGTGCGGGTCCCGGTGGCAGGCCGCACAGTCCGTTCTCCGGAAGCGGAACTGGATGCTGCCGCGTTGCGCCCTCGGGGACGTGGGCTTGTGACAAGCGTTGCACGCGACGGCCAGGTGCGCATCACGCAGCGGGAACCGTGTCCGGGAATGCTCGACCCGACCGAAGCGGGCCGGGCTGAATGCCTGCACGGTGTGACAGGACTCGCAGGTGCCTCGATCCGACCGCTTGGCGAGCTGGCCGCCGTGCACGTCCTCGTGACAGTGGGAGCAGCGCCCGAATGCCAGCTTCTTCTTGAAGCTACCGCTCCGATGGCACTTCCGACACGCGACCTTCGTGTGCATGCCGCGAAGCGGGTAGTCCGTTTGGTCGTGGTTGAAGGAACCGAGTGCAATGCGGCCCCAGGCGGCCGTCGAGTGACAGCGCGCGCAGTCCTGGCCGTAGCGGGTGCGGTGCGGATCTTTGTGGCACTCCCCGCAGGAGCCGAACCGGAGTGGGCGGTACTTCACGAACGCGTTCCGCAAGCCCGGCCTGACGCGGGCACCGGACGCGTTCACCGAGTAGTGACACTTCGAGCAAGCCACGCGGACGTGCTTGCCGTCGAGCTGGAACCGGGTCGTGCCGTGATCGAAGCGCGCGATCCGCCAGGCCCGTGTCGTGTGGCACACCGTACAGCTGCCCTTCTCGAGCTGGCGGGCGAACTGCCCGCGATGCTCGTCCTTGTGGCACGCCAGGCAGGAGCCGAACTCGAGTGGGCGGAAGCGAACGAAGGCACCCGGCGAGCCGGCACGCACGCGGGCCCCCGAGTCGTTCTCCGAGTGGTGGCACTTGGCGCACGCCACGCTGGCGTGCTTGCCGTCGAGCCGGAAGCGGGCCGTGTCGTGATCGAACACCTCGGACTTCCATGCCTTCGGGATGTGACAGGCCGCGCAATCCTGCCTCTCGATACGCGCCGCGAACTGCCCGCGATGCGGTTCCTTGTGACACTCGGAACACCGCGTCGGGAGGCCGAGATGCGTCCTCGCGAGGTTCACGCTCTTCCCCTTCCGGACATCCGCGTCGCGTACGAGCTCGGGCTTGTGACAATCGTCGCAGCGGATCTTGACGTGCGCCCCTTCCAGCTTGAAGCCGGTCAGCCGGTGATCGAACCTGTGGCGCCCCTTCGGCCAATGGACGAGTGCCGCCTTGCGGCCGGCGTGCTCGACGTGACACGTCCCGCACTTCTGGAGCCGCGCTGGATCCATGAGACCGTGAAAGCCGCGCAGACCATCCACGCGTGCTCGCAGCTCCGGATGACATTCCAGACAACGTTCCATCGTCGTCGCTTTCCGTGGCTCGTGACACTTGAAGCAAGTGGTCCGCCCGTCGAGGGAGGCGTGGGTCTCGGAGAGCTTCCCAGGCGAGAACTGCGCTCCCACTGGACGCGGTAAGAGCAGCCACAACCCGAGCAGCATGCCGCTCCAGATTCGACGGGTGGCGCTCCTCACGATCTCCCCCTCGGTCAACCGCGCCAACCGGACGCCTCTCCAGCGGAGCGACTCCATCCTGTTCCGCTCTCAGGGACTGTTCGGGGGTCACAAGGCAAGATTCGTTCCCCGCCTGGAAAGCTGACACCGTGAACCGTCAAATTCGCGCCGCGAAGCCATCGGCAGGGGCGCTCCGGAACTCAAACGACTCGGAAGGTCATTTCTTTTCGCATCGGAGCGCACCTCACGCTCTCGCGACACGCTGCACAGTTTCGGGACTCGAGAGGAATCCTGCCGAACGCATCCGTGGGCGCACCGCGATCGAGGGCGGCGCGTCCGCCGGATCACCACGCGTACCCCATCCACACAGCGATGCCGATGTGCAACGCCATCGTCGTATAGAGCATGATGGCGAACGGCCTGTGGAAGGCGTGCCAGTAGCTGAAGAGCCTCTCGCTGTTCCGCAGGAATGCGCGGCGGCGCTCCAGGAGGACGCGGCGCCGCACCAGGCTGCGGAGCCTGCGCCGCTCGTCCCTGCCGAGTCGACGCATCTGGCGATACCGGATCCGCAGGCGGAGAAGGCTGAAGCCGAGCGTGAGATCCTGCGTGACGATGAAGAGCAGGCTGCGGAACATCCCCATGTGCTCGGCCCGGTGCACGCCCGCGATGCGCCGTAGCTCCTCCAGGTGGGCCGCGGTCAGGCCGTAGCGATAGACGAGCTCACGGTCCAGGGCATCGAACTGCGCACGCATGCCCTCGCGCTCGCCGGCCGTCCGCGACAGCGCCCGCGGGATCTGCCGGTACAGGTAGAACCCCACGCAGCCGCTCAGCATGACGCAGATCATCGACCAGTAGCCGACGGCAATGGCGCCGTGGAAGCGGAACCCCGCATGCAACGTGATGAAGCCCGGCCCGGCCAGGCCGCAGACGACGTGCACGCTGAGCCAGCGCGGCATGGTGCCGAGCCGGCGCAGGAAGCCGACGCGCTTGCGAACCGAGTAGGCGAGCAGCAGGAGCAGGAAGGCCGTGCCGATGTAGCCGTAGCTGAGGCCGACGCTCCCCGTCGGCTTCAGCTGATCGTGCCAGGGGGAGCGCACCCGCGCCGCCTTGTCGAGCTCGTAGTAGGGGAGTCCTCCCCAGACCAGCAGCACCAAGACGATCGTCAGCACCGCAAGCACGATACGCTGGATTCCGAGGCCCCGGCCTGCCGTGGTCTCCGGCCTGGTCCGGCGCACCGCGGGTCCCGGCGTGCCAGCGGGTCTCGGGCCCGCGGCACCACGCACGACGCCCCGGGTCTGGCGGGCACCGACGGCGCCCTTCACGAACGCCCCCCGACCGGCACGTTCGCGGGCCGGGACGGCGGCCGCTGCGGCTCGCCCTTGTAGGTGGCCATCTCGATGCCGATCTTCTCGAGGAACTTCGTCGGCAGCTCGCCCCCGACGAACACGAAGACCTGGTCGTTGCGGAGCCAGCGTCCGCCGTCGGGCGATTCCAGGAAGACCCGCTGGGGTTCGATGCTGCGCACCTGCGACTCGAGCACCAGCTGCAGCTGCGCTCCCCGCAGCGCCTCGAGCCTTTCGAGGTTGGGGCCAGCCACGCGCTTGAAGGCGCTTCCGCGGTAGCTCAACGTCACGCGTGCGCGCTCCTGTGCCAGCGAGTTGGCGGCCTCGACGGCGCTGTTCCCACCTCCGACGACGAGCACGTCCTGATCCCGATAGCGATCCGGCTCGAGGAGGCGGTAGGCCACCTTGCTGCAGTCCTCGCCGGGCACGCCGAGCTTGCGTGGTGTGCCCCGGCGACCCGTGGCGAGCACCACGCGCTGCGCGCGCACCTGGCCGGCGCTCGTCTCGATGATGAAAGACTTGCAGTTGCGCTGCACGTCGACGACGCGCGCCGGTGCGTTCAGCTCGAGCCGACCTCGGGCAACGACCTGCTCCCAGAACTTCAAGAGGTCTTCCTTGTGGACTTCTCTGAAATACATGCGACCGACGACCGGCAGCTTGATCGGCGAGGTCATCACCAGCTTCTGGCGCGGGTAGTGGTTGACGCTGCCGCCGAGCCCCTCCTGATCCAGGATGAGGTGGCGCAGGCCGCGCTCCCGGCAGGCCAGCGCGGCGGCGATTCCGGCCGGACCGGCTCCGACGATGGCCACGTCGAGGACATCCGCCTCCTTGGAGGGAGACAGGCCGGCGCTCAGAGCCTCCACGGCGCGCAGGCCCTGCGTCAGTGCGTTGCGGATCAGGCCCAGGCCGCCGAGCTCCCCAGCCACGTAGAGGCCCGGCACGCCGGACTGCAGGGCGTCGTCGAGAACGGGGACCTGCATCGGACGCTTGGGAGTTCCGAAGACGAGTTCCAGCGCATCCGCCGGGCACGCGTCCTTGCAGCGGCCGTGTCCGACGCAGTGCGAGGCGTCCACCAGATGTGTGCGCCCGTCGACGATCTGCAGGACGCCGTGCTCGGGACAAGCGTCGATGCAGCTCGCGCAACCGAGGCAGCGTGTCGGATCGACCACGGGATGCAGCGACAGAGGTTCGTCGAGCCCCGCTTCCCGGGCCTGGGCGAGCGCGCTGCGTGCCGCCTGCCGCCGCTTCATCTGTCGAGCGAGGCTCACGACCGCCAGAACGAGCAGAGGTGCTATGACGGCGAGCCAGCTGGAATTGAACGTCATGGTGTCGCCCTCGTGATGTCCGGAAAACGATAGCAAATTCCCGACCAATTCCAGAACCGGTTCGGCATGGCGCCCGGCCGCGCACCCCTCGCCGGGTCGCGCCGGGACCACCGGCTGCAGGGTCCGGCGCGCCTCCGCGACCTCGAGAAGCGCACGCTCCGTTGCAGACACGCAGCATGCGTTCGTGGATACGGCGACCGTGCAACCTCGCACACTGCTCGCAAAGGGCAAACGCCGCAAGACCGAAAGCACGCAGCGCCCTCGTCGTGCCCCACCACCACACGTGCGACGCCCCCGACAGCCCATCGCCAAAACGCACACTTCACGGCCCCAGACGGACAGCTCATCGCCAAAAGCGACATGTCCCGACCACCATGAGGATCGCGCGCGTACGATCGAACGACGTCTCGTCGGGGTCGCGGCGTTCGAGGTTCAGGCTCAGGTTGAGGTTCAGCCTCGTGCCGTGGCCGCTGGCGAACAGTCCGGGGGGGGCGTAAAACGGACATCACATGGGATTCCACGGTCACGCGCCCATGGGGCGGATGGCGAGGCGGGGATCAGGCTGCGGCGGCGGCCTCGAGGAGCTTGTCGCAGCGGGCCTGCAGATCCCGGAGTCGAGCGCCGGCTTCCCGCAGGCGTGCTGCGCGCGCGCGCGTCGCTTCGAGCTCCGGCGTGAAGGCATCGCGGAGTTGCTGCACGTACGTGCACAGCTGCTCGTAAAAGCGGGCTTCGAGCGTCTGCGACAGCTCCTCGCGCAGCGTCTCCACACGGCCCGCCAGCTCGCGCTTCAGCCGGCCACGGCGGTGCGGCAGGATGAACAGCCCGGCGATCACCACCAGCGTGGCGCCGATCGTTCCGGTGAAGTCGATGCTGAGCGTCGTGAACGCGGCCGTCAGCACCGCGCCCAGACCGATGACGAGAGCCTGCACGCCGAAGGTCTTGGCGATGGCCTCGTTGACCGCGGTGACGATGGCGTCCGCCTCCTGGCGGGCATCGAACGCCTCGAGACGACGCCGCACCGGCTGCGCCATGTTCCTGAAGATCTCCTCGCGGTTGTAGACGAACTCGGGGCTCATCCAGCGCGTGCGCGCGGCCGCCTCGTGAAGCGCCGCACGCCGGCTCTCGAGCGTCGTGTCCGCCTTCTCCCACATGACCAGGTTCTGGCGCACGAGCCAATCGATGAGGGCCTGGATCTCCGATTCGATCTTCTGCGGTGTGTCCGCCACCACCTCCACGCGGAAGCGGTTCTCGACGATGTCCTTGTTGCGCAGGCGCATGATGTTCGCGAGCCGCACCAGCTCGTCGAAGAAGCGGTCGCCGCGCCGCTCGAGCTGCCAGAGGATGTTGGTGATCTGTGACTGGTAGCGCGTCACCTCGCCCCGCATGCGGCCCTCGTACGCATCGACCTCGGACAGGATGGCGTCGAGCGCGCCGCGGTCCCCCTGGACGAGACGCAAGCGCTCGGCGAGCGCCGCCTCCTGCCGGGTCAGCACCGTGCGCAGGCTCTCGAGCGGCGCCCGCAGCTTGAGCCGCACGCGCTCGCGCTCGCGCAACGTCCCGGTGACGTACTCCTCGAGCTTCGCGTACTCGTTCTGCCCGGAGAGGGCCGCGTCCGGGCCGCCGCTGGCACGCGTCTCGACCACCTCGCGGGCGCTGATCGCGTAGAGCGGGCGTTCCTCGCCGAGGTTCTCCTGCACCTGCTGCTGGACGTATCTCCGCACCCGTGCCACGTGGTCGCGACCGGAGGCCAGGTCCACCTGGTTGATCACGAAGACGATCTGCTTGCCCCAGCTGTGGATGAGCCGCAGGAACTCGTGCTCGCTGGCGGCGTAGGGACGCACGAGCGAGGTGAGGAAGAACACCAGGTCGGCGCGCGGCACGAACCCCTCGGTGAGCGCCTGCTCCTTGCGCTGCATCGAGTTGGTGCCGGGCGTGTCGACGATGTTGAGATCCTCGAGGAGCCGAGAGGGCAGCTCGTGGATCAGCAGCCCTGGCTCCGCCTCGCGCACGCTCTGCACTGGACCGTGCCGCAGCAGATGCACCTGCCGCGTCGTCGGCAGCTCTCCGGTTTCGAGCACGTCCTCACCGAGCAGCGCGTTCAGGAAGGTGGACTTGCCGGAGTTGAACTCTCCCACCACGATGATCAGGAACAGCTCGTCCAGCTGGCGTCGCATGGCGCCGACAGCCTCGAGATCCTCGGGCAGCATCCCGAGGTCGGAGACCAGTTCGCGCGCCGCGTCGAAGAGCTCGCGCTGCTCGTGCACGAGCTCGCGCTCCCCGGGTGTGAGCAGCGGGTCGATGGATGCACCTACCTGGTCTCGAGCTCCGGATGGGAGTCGCCGACGCACCCCGGCCCGGCGGGACCGGGCGCACCCACGCGCCGCACGCCCCACGCGTGCGGCTTCCACGCGGATGCCCGAACTCTAGTGTCGCGACCGGGTGAACCTGCACGTGCGCGCCCTGGCGCGCGGGCGGCATGCTCTTGGGTCCGGCGCGAGTTATGGGGGCGGGCCGCCGGCGGAAGTCACCAGACTGCCCGATCCCCCGCCCCCATCTGTTTGAGCGCAGGACCCAAGAGCATGCCGCCCGCCCCTCGCGCGGCGTCCTCGTCGAGAAGACCAGGATCACCCGGTCGCGGTCTAGTGTCGCGGGGAGATCTCGTCGAGCAGATCCCAGGCCGCATAGCCGCCCACCAGGTCGCTGAAGTTGGAGAACCCGCGTTGCTCGAGAATGCTGGCGGCGATCGCCGAGCGGTACCCCGCCGCGCAGTGCACGACGAAGTTGCTGTTGCGCGGGACCTCGCCGATGCGCCGGCGCAGCTGGTGCAGCGGAATGTGCACGCTTCCGATGATGCGCTTCTCGTCCCACTCGCGGTCCGTCCGCACGTCCAGCACGTGCGGCGGCTCGGGACCGGAGAGCCTCTCGGCGAGCGCCACGGCCGTGATGCGCTCGATGTGCCGCACCAGGTCGGGCCTGGCGTCCAAGGCCTGCATGCCGCCGTCCAGATACCCGGCGACGTGGTCGAAGCCGATTCTCCCGAGTCGCGTGGCCGCCTCCACCTCGCGCCCCGGATCCGCAATGACCAGGATGGGTTTGTCGCCATCCAACACGGTGCCGCACCAGGTGGCGAACTGTCCGTTCAGCCCGACGTGCGTGCTGCCGATTAGATGCGCGGCGCAGTACTCGGCCGCGGGCCGCACGTCGAGAACCTGCGCGCCGGCGCTGTGCATGCGCAGGACCTCCTCGAGCGCCAGTGCCCGCAGCGCCTTCTCCAGGGTCTCGTCGAGCGTCGCCCTCTCGGTCCGGTTGAGCAGCACGTCGTACGTGAAGTAGGCCGGCGCTTCCGGCTGATCGGCGGTGACGATGCGGACGAACTCTTCCCGGCTCATGGGTTGGAGCGCGTAGTTGAAGCGCCGCTGGTCACCAATCGTCGAGACGGTCTCCGTGCTCAGGTTCTTGCCGCACATCGAGCCCGCCCCGTGTGCCGGGTACACCAGCGTCTCGTCCGGGAGCCGCAGAAGCTTCTGGTGCAGCGAGTCGTACAGCATCGACCCGAGCTCGTCCGCGCTCACGCCCATGGAGGCCAGGAGATCCGGCCGTCCCACGTCCCCGATGAACAGCGTGTCACCCGTCAGCACCGCCTGCGGCCGGCTCGCGTCCTTCTCGAGATCGAACACGAGGACCGAGATGCCCTCGGGCGTGTGCCCGGGCGTCGCGAGGGACTGCAGCTGCACCGAGCCGAACTCCAGCACGTCACCGTCGTGTGCCGGGGTGAACTCGTACTCGGCCTCGGCCCGCGCACCGAGATGGATGCGCGCCCCGGCGCGCTTGCGCAGCTCCAGATGCCCCGAAACGAAGTCGGCGTGCAGGTGCGTGAGGATGACGTGCGCGATTCGCAGACCCTGCTGCGCCGCGTCTTCGAGATAGTGGTCGATGTCCCTCTGCGGATCGACGATCACGGCGGTGCGCGAGCGCGTGTCGCCGATCAGGTACGATGCGTGAGCGAGACAGCCCAAGTAGTACTGTTTGAGGATCATGCGCGGCTCCCCGGCTTGGAGGCCCCGCTGCACCTTTGGGGGAAGCCCCAACCGCCCCGCAGCACCCGCGGCCTCGCCGCACTCTAGCGCCTCCAGGCCTCCATGGCGAGTCCGGAAAACCACGAAAAAGCGCACCCGGCACCGGCGTCGCGGAGCGCCGGCACACGGCGTGCGCTTGCCGGATCGCAGGCGGGCCGGGGGTCGAGGCAACGCAAGAACCACCCCCGGCCCCTCTCGAGTCCGACTCGAGAATCCCGATCTCCGAGCGCATCTCCCATGGTCCGGTCGCGAGGAACGAGCCGGGACAGGTCCGTTCACCGAATCTTCGACAGCACCCCCGGGCCTCGATCGCACTTCCGTCTAGCGGTACTCGCCCTTCACCCCGGACCAGGTGGTGTCTTCCGTTCCCACG
Organism: Candidatus Krumholzibacteriia bacterium; assembly: GCA_046757105.1. Classification (GTDB taxonomy): domain Bacteria; phylum Krumholzibacteriota; class Krumholzibacteriia; genus JBHHXQ01. Next base: position 11,779 of record JBHHXQ010000002.1, on the reverse strand, counting down.
TTGATGGCGTTGACCACCACCTCGGCGATGCCGTGACTCCCGTCCATGTCGATCTCGACGGCATCCACTTCGCCGTACGCCGTCAGGTCCAGGTGCTGGGCGGAGTTGTTCCCCAGCGATTCACCGGTGACCGTGCCGACGAGGGCCCCAGAGCGGTAGAGCCGCAGCACGGGCTCGTCTTCGTCCTCGTCGACGTCGATGATCGTCAGCGACAGGTAGCCCTCGTGCGAGAAATCGAAGCGCATCATGCCGCCATCGGCCTCGTCCTCCGGAACGTCCACGAGTCCGTCGCCATCGTCGTCGATCTCGTTGTCGGCAATGACGAACAGGTGGCCGAGCGCGTCGGCGTTCTCTCCGTCTTCGCCCTCCTCGCCTCCATTGCCTTTGCCAGGGCCGCCGAAGTCCTCGTTGGGGGTTCCGAGGTCGACGTCGCCCCCGGTGGGATCGGCCGAATCGAAGACGATCGCCAGGTCGGGGCCACTACCATCGTTCTCGGTGGTGACGGTCATCGAGGCCCCGTTGTCGAGAACCACCATGTGGACGATGGTTCCCGGAGGCAACAACTGCACGGCAGCACCGAAGTCGAGCTCCAGAGCAGCTGCCGGGCACGCCGCCAGGACACCTGCGAGAGCAATGGCGACCGTGGCCCCGAGCTTGGCGTACATCCGGCCCCTTCGCCGGATGCAACGACCGAGCTCCAGGCTATGGCGCCACGTGGAACTCCCTCGCGGTCGCTCGAAGACATGGATTGGACTGGGTCGGTCAAGCATTGGCATACTCTCCTCATGAGGTGCAAGCGTGTGCACGTCGGTCCATCGTTCGGGAGGCGCCCCTTGTTCTGAGTACATTCAGTATACATCGAAACACGGTGCGCATGGAACCTTGCTTTCGAGCCTTCGCCACTCTTCCCCACCTGAACGCGCAGTCGGATTCGACAGCTGAGGACAAGTTGTCACGGTGGAACCCGACTCGCTCCGTCAAGCTGTCGGCTTGCGGCCGCCGGCCGGCTTGCGTACCATGTGCCCAGCCTGTCTCCGATCCGGGGGCATCCCCCCAGCCGACCCAGTTCCAGAGTCCCTCCGGGCGAGGTGCGCCACGCGCGTGATCCTGGCCTGTTCGGGTCGCAACACACGGGAGTCGAAAGCTCATGCGCCAGTCCTTCGCAATCGTTCCGGGCGTCTTGGTGGCGGTCGCCGGCCTGCTTGCCGTCCCGGCGCGGGCCGCAGCGCCGCCCCAGGACGAGCCGGTCACACCAGGTGGGCGCGTCGCGCTTCCCGGCATCGTCATCGTCAAGTTCGAAGCGAAGCCGGGAGCGCTCGCCTCGCTGCACAAGACGGGCTTCCACGACGTCGACCGCGTGCTGGGCCGGCATGCCGTCGAATCCATCCAGCCGATCGCGCCCGGCCTGCGCGGCCCGCGCAAGCCGGGCGGAACGGACCTGAGCCGGATCTTCTCGGTGCGGTACCGCAGCGGCGCCCTCCCGGCACGCGTGGCCGAGGAGCTGGCGCGTCTGTCGAGCGTCGAGTACGCCGAGCCGCAGTGGGCCTACCCCATCGACGCCTTTCCCGACGACCCGCTGTGGGACGTCCAGAGCCACTACCTGAGCAGGATGCAGTTCCCGGCAGCGTGGGATCTGGTGAAGGGCGAGACCGGCGAGGTCGTGGTCGCCATCGTCGACGGCGGCACGGACTGGGACCACGTCGATCTCGTCGGCAACGTCTGGTCGAACCCCGGAGAGATCTCCGGAAACGGCATCGATGACGATGCCAACGGCTTCGTCGACGACATCCGTGGCTGGAACTTCGCGAACAACACCAACGACCCGACGGGTCTTCAGAACACCCCGCAAAGCGCCCGTCACGGCACGCACACGGCGGGCATCGTATGCGCCAGGACCGACAATGGGCAGGCGGTGGCCGGCGCGTCCTGGAACGCCAAGGTGATGCCGATCTGCGCGGCATGGGCGAACCAGGATGCCGTCATCGCCTTCGGCTACCAGGGCATCCTCTACGCGGCCGCGAACGGCGCCGACGTCGTCAACTGCAGCTGGGGCGGAGCCGGCACCCCGTCCAGCTTCGAACTCGAGGTCGTCACCTTCGCCTTGGAGCAAGGCACGGCCGTCGTCGCCGCCGCCGGCAACAACAAGCCCGACCGGGACGGCCACTACCCCTCCGGCTACCCGCACGTCCTCTCGGTGGCCAACGTCGACAACAACGACGTGAAGCACATCGGCTCCAATTTCGGCCTCACCGTCGACGTCTCGGCTCAGGGGACGTTCATTCGCAGCACCATCCCGAACAACGCCACCGGCATCCTGACCGGGACCTCCATGTCCGCGCCGCACGCGGCCGCCGTGTGCGCTCTGGTCAAGACCCGGTGGCCGGCCTACACGGCCGACCAGGTCATGGAGCGCGTGCGCGTGACCTCGGACGACATCGACCGCATCAACCTGCCGTGGATTGGCCTGCTGGGCTTCGGTCGGGTGAACGCACTCCAGGCGCTGACCCAGAACACGCCCGCCATCCGGGTCACCGGTCTCGAGATCACCGACACCGACGGGGACGGCGTCGTCGAGCCCGGGGAGACGCTGGGGCTCGAGGTCACCGTCACCAACTTCCTGGCCGCGGCAACGGACGTCCAGTTCACCCTCACGGAGAACTCGTTGTTCGCCGAAGTGACCAGCGGATCGGCCACGCTCGCGTCCCTGGACTCGATGGAGTCGGTCACGTTGCCGCCCTTCACGATGAACATCTCGATTCGCACCCCGCCGCAGGAGACGATCCGGAATGCGCTGGGCATCTCCGTCGCGTCGCCCTCCTACAGCGACACGGATCGCTTCGAGATCGTTGCGCTCCCGGTCTTCGTGACCCACGACATCAACAACATTCGAACCAGCGTCACGAGCGTCGGCCGGCTCGGCTTCGCGGTCACCCTGGGCGGCAACGGCTCCGACGGCGCCGGCTTCACCTACAAGAACGGCCCCAACCTCCTGTTCGAGGGCGCCATGATGATGGGCCTCTCGGCGACCCAGGTGTCCAACGCGGCCCGTGCGAGCAACCCGAGCGGGCTCGACCAGCACTTCGTGACGCTCCCGGACGGCGTCCCGCGCCACCTGCCTCCCCCCATCGTCTCGGACCAGCAATCGCTGGCGCTCTTCGACGACAGTGGCGCCCCGCTTCCCATCGGCGTGACCGTACGCCAGGACGTCTTCCAGTACGCCGACGCACCCGACGACGACTACATCATCCTGAAGTACAGGCTCACGAACGATTCGGGCGCGGCGCTGGCAGGGTTGTGGGTGGGGTGGTTCCACGACTGGGACATCGACGGCGTCAACTTCGCGACCAACCGCGTCGGCTACGACGGCAGCCGTGGCCTCGGCTACGCCTGGGACGCGAATGGCGCCGTGGGCGGTGCCCATGTCGGCACGCTCGTGCTCACCGCACCGGGGACCACGTCGTACCGCGGCATCTACAACGACCAGAACGACCCGCGCAACCCGGGCTGGGGCATCTACGATGGCTTCGCGCCGCCGGAGAAGTGGGAGGCGCTCTCGGGCGGCTTCGCCGTGACGGAGGCCGGGCCGTCGGACGTTTCCAACGTCGTCGCCACCGGCCCCCTCACGATCGGGGCCGGGGAATCGATCGACGTGGCCGTGGCCTACGTGGCCGGCGACGACCTGGCGGATCTGCAGGCCAACGCCGATGCGGCGCAGACCAAGTGGCACGGGATCGCAGCCGTCACGCCGGTCTCCGTCTTCGATCTGACCGCCGTCCAGGAACAGACCGACGTCCTGGTGCGCTGGCGGACCTCGGGCGAGGAGAGCGTCGGCGCTTTTCGTGTCTTCCGCTCCCGGAACGACGGAGCGCTGGTGCCGCTCGCCCCCGACGTGGGAACGCGTGCCGACCGGGCCTACAGCTACCGCGACCGGGCGCCCGAGCCCGGGCGCTACCTCTACCGTGTGGCGGAGGTGTCGCCAGGGGGCACGATCGTGCTGCACGGGGGCGTGGGCGTGGAGGTCGTGCGGGCAGCGCCGGCGCGGACATTCCTGGCCCAGAACGCGCCCAACCCCTTCAACCCCAGCACGACGCTCCGCTACGGTCTCGCCGCGGCGGGGCCGGTGCGCCTGGTCATCTACGACGGGCGCGGCCGGCAGGTGCGCACGCTGGTCCGCGCACCGCACGTGCCGCCGGGCTTCTACAGCGCCGTCTGGGACGGGCTGGACGACGCCGGCCGCCCCGCTCCCAGCGGCGTCTACCACGCCAGGCTCGAGCTGGCCGGCCGGGTGCTCAGCCGTCGCCTGACGCTCGTCAAGTGATCGCGCCGCCGTCGGAGGCATCCAGAGCGCGCCGTCCCGCTGCCGTGGCCGGCGCGCTTCGTGTCGTGCCATCCCCTCCGGCCGCGCATCCCCGAGCCCCGCACAGCTTTCACGGGACTCCCCGCGCCACGCGTGGTATAAGGCGCCTGACACGGGCCCAGGACTCCGCAACCGGCGCGCGCTCACGCGCCGAGCCTCACCCCTCGCCTGGGACCACCGTTGGGATCACCGTCACTCGACCCGGGAGGGAGACATGCACACGTCCGGCCTCCGCGGGCGAGGCGGGCCGCTTCTCCTGCTGATCCCGCTCGCCCTGCTCATCGCGGGCTGCAACATCTTCTCGTGGACACACGACGAAGGTGGCTCGGACGATCCCGAGACCCTGCTGCAGGATGCCGAGGATGCGCTTCTGGACCGGGACTGGGACCAGGCGCTCCAGTTCGCCCGCAAGGGCATCGAGCTCGACCCGCCCCCGATGCGGTTCCCGCGCCTGCGCTACGTCGCCGCGCAGGCCGTCCTCGGCCGCGCCGACATCTCGATCTCGACCTACCTGAGCGTCTTCACGAACCAGAGCAGCCCCGGCAAGGCCGGCGGCGGGCGCCTGCCAGGCCTGGCGTACGAGCTGCTCGACCTCACACCGGAGGAGCTGCGCGCGATCGCCGAGTCCTGCCCGCAGGCGGTCGGCTTCCTCCGCGAGATCCTCGATGCCCTCGAGGCCGGTGACATCGGCCCCGAGGACCTGCTGGGCATCGAGTTCGACGTCGACGTCGGCTTCGGCGTCGCCGCCCTGCTGACGGCGTTCGTGACCACGCTCGACGAGGATCACCAGCTCGGCAACGGCTTCGTCAGGGACTCCCTCGTGACCATCGAGGCCTTCGACGATGGCGGCTACACGTTCACGTACGGCGGCCCCGGAGATTCGGACACGTTCATCCTCGAGGAGCTCGTCTGCCCCCTCTGGGTCAGCACGGGCGGGGAGGCCTCGTTCTGCGACGCGCTCGAAGGCATCTACGATGCCCACCGGGTGGCGCTGGGAATTGCAGCGCCGGTGGATCTGGGCTGCGGCTGCGCGGGCGTCGGCCCGCTGCCGGTCGTGCCCGACGAGAGCTTCATCATCGGCCAGGTCCTGAGCTTCGTGCACGCGGGCATCGATCGGCTGTATCGGGACTGGGCCTCGCGCTGCGATCCGTGCCCGACGCCGCGAGGTGCACCATGACCGCGCTGAAACGCAGCATCGCCGCCGCGGTCGTGTGCGTGGCGGTCCGGGTGGGGCCGGCCGCAGCGGCGCAGATCGAGCTGCCGCGCGCCGAGTACTCCAGCCCGCGTATGCTCGGCATGGGCGGGGCCTTCACGGCCGTGAGCAGCGACCGCAACCTCTTCTTCACCAATCCGGCCGGCCTGGCGTACGTGCCGCGCCTGGAGATCGGCTTCGAGTTCCTGCCGGTTTCGTTGAACAACAACTCGATCGACGCGATCAGCTTCTTCACCGACAACCGGGAGACGTTCGAGGCCCTGAACACGCTCTCGGACGAACAGCAGGCCCAGTTCTACGACGACCTGCTCGACGACATCGGAGGCCAGCGCTCCGAGGCTTCGGCGCACATTCCCGTTTGGGTCTTCGTGCCGGCCCCGGAGGGCAGTGCTCGACCGCATCTGGGGTTCGGGCTGTTCGCGCGCGCGGGGACCGAGTTCCTGAGCGTCAACGGCGCCTCGGGCGTGCCGATCGCCACGTTCGATCTCGACCTGCAGTACACCGGCATCGCGTCGGCGGCCTACAGCTGGGACCAGCTCCTGCCGGGGCGGCTCACCGCCGGAGGCTCGTTCAAGATGACCACCGGCGGCTGTCGCTGAACACGAAGTCGCTCCTGGCGCTGAGCGAAGACGAGGCGATCGATTTCCTCAGCGGCACGACCGTCGGCATCGACCTCGGAGCCCTGTACGAGGTGACGCCGGAGATCCGGGTCGGGGCGAGCCTCTTCGACGTCCTCTCCGGCGACTTCGAGTTCGGCGGTCAGGACGACCCGGATCCTCTCGACGTCCTGAACGAGGACGACGTGGGCGAGGTGGACCCGTCCCTCGTCCTCGGGGCGGCCTATCACAGCAGCGGCTTCTTCGGACCTCTCGACGGTCTGCTGGTCTCGCTGGACGTCCGCGAGCCGTTCGACGGCGACCGCAGCTTCTGGCGCAGCATCCACATCGGTGCCGAGTCGAAGCTGGGGCTGGCTGTGGTCCGTCTCGGCTTCTTCGAGGGCTACCCGGGGGGCGGATTCGGTCTCGGGCCGCTCCAGTACGCCTACTTCAGCAACGAGGTGGGCCATTTCGCGGGCGCACGCTCCAACTACGCCCACGCGCTTTCGTTCACCTGGAGCTTCGGCCTCTGAAGCGTCGCGGAGGTCCCAGATCGAACGTGAGACCGGAGGGCGAGGGCGCTCCTCGCCCGGTTCCGGGCCCTCGCCATACCGGCTGGTTTTCCGCGACCTTGAAGATCCTACGGGCATCGCGATACAATTGTGTGATCGGAATCTGGGGAGCCTGCTGCCGCCCGCGTCTTCGGGTCGTGCTTCGCCATTCCAGCCTGCTCCAACCCTTGCTGAGACCTCTGCATCCCGAGGGGAAACGCAATGAACAGAACTCGTCGTCGTCTCGCCGCTGTTTCGCTCAGCCTGGCGCTGCTGCTTCTGTCAGGGACTCCTGCTCTCGCCGCACTGCGAGGCGGCGGCCGGGCCCCGGGGCTCGACAACCCCGCTCTGCGAGCCGGCGGGCAGGACTATCTGCCCGGCGTGGTCATCGTCAAGTTCGTGAACCGCCTGCCTGCGGACGGAGCGGGCAAGGCCACCGGCTCCGCCGAGCTGGACGGCCTCGTCACCGCGCACGCGGTGAACCGGATCGAGCGCTTCGCGCCCAACATCCAGGGACCGAGAAAACCAGGTGGCACCGATCTGTCGCGCATCTACCTGCTGCACTTCGGGAGCGGCAAGGATGCCAAGCAGGTTGCCCGCGACTTCGCAGCCAGCTGGGAGGTCGAGTACGCCGAGCCGCAGTTCGTCTACCCGCTGGCGGCGACGCCCAACGACCCGCAGTACAGCTCCCAGGCGTCCTACTACAACAGGATGTCGTTCCCGACCGCCTTCGACGACACGAAAGGCGAGAGCGGCAACGTCGTCGTCGCCATCGTGGACGGTGGCACCGAGTGGGGCCACGAGGATCTCACAGCCAACGTGTGGAGCAACACCGACGAGGTCCTGGACGGCACCGACACCGATGGCAACGGTCACATCGACGACGTCCGCGGCTGGAACTTCGCCAACGAAACGAACGACCCGACCGGCCTGCCGCAGACGCCGAACAGCGCCGGCCACGGCACGCACGTGGCTGGCATCGCGTGTGCGGTCACCAACAACGCGACCGGTGTCGCCGGAGCTTCCTGGAACGCCACCTACATGCCGATCTGCACGGCGAGCCCCTCGCAGGACAACGCCATCGCCTTCGGCTACCAGGGCATTCTCTACGCCATCGAGAACGGCGCCGACGTCATCAACTGCAGCTGGGGCGGTCTCGGCAACCCGTCCAACTTCGAGCAGGAAGTCATCAACATGGCCCACGACAGCGGCATCGCCGTCGTGGCGGCAGCCGGCAACAACGGCACCAGCCAGGATCACTTCCCTTCGGCCTACGACCACGTGCTGTCGGTGGCCAACGTGTCCGGCTCGGACATCAAGGTGGGAAGCTCGAACTTCGGCGTCACGGTGGACGTCTCGGCCCAGGGCGTCCTGATCCGCAGCACGTACCGCAACAACGGCTACGCCAACCTCATCGGCACCTCCATGTCGAGCCCGCACGCTGCCGCCGCGTGCGCCCTGGTGAAGACCAAGTTCCCAGCCTCTACGGCGGATCAGGTCATGGAGCGCGTGCGCGTCACGAGCGACAACATCGACGGGCTGAATCCGGCCTACGCCGGACAGCTCGGGTTCGGGCGCATCAACGCGGCGCAGGCGCTCACCATGACGACGCCCGCGATCACCGTGGTCGACGCCGTCATCAGCACGACCGACGGCGACCTGATCATCGAGCCGGGTGAAACCGTGACCCTGGATCTCACGGTCATCAACCATCTGGACCCGGCCACGACCGTCGACTTCACGCTGGGGGAGAACTCGGGGTTCGCGACGGTCACCAACGGCAGCGCATCGCTGGCGTCCATCGCAACACTGCAGTCCGTGCAGCTGCCGAGCATGACCGTGGACATCTCCGGTTCGGCACCGGTCAACCACGTCATCACGTTCACGCTCGCCATCACGGCGGCGAGCCCGTCTTATGCCGACGCCGATCGCTTCGAGCTCACGGTGCTGCCGATCGCCGCCACGCACGGCGCGAACAACGTGGTCACCTCCGTCACCAGCGTCGGGAAGCTGGGCTTCGGCGAGGTGGCGGGCGGAAACGGCAAGGACGGCGTCGGCTTCATGTTCGCCGGCTCGACCAACCTCCTGTTCGAGGGAGCCCTGATGATCGGAACCGGCGTTACCACGATCTCCGACGCCGCCCGCGGTGCGGACGGCTCCACGCAGGATGACGACTTCGTGACCGCAACGAACGGCATCCCGATCATCACGGCGCCATTGCCCCCGTTCGCCGAGTACGGCGTGGCCAGTTTCACGGATGCCGCCGCGGCGAGCTCGCTGAACCTCTTCGTGCGTCAGGAGAGCTGGGAGATGGCCAGCGCCCCCAACGACGACTACATCACGATCCAGTACACCATCCGGAACGACGGCGGCGCGACGCTCAACGGCCTGTACGCCGGCTGGTACTTCGACTGGGACATCGACGGGGCTACCTTCTCCACCAACAGCACCAGCTACGACGCCGGGCGCGGCCTGGGCTACGTGTGGGACAGCGGTACGGGCCCGGATGCGTACATCGGCATCATGACGCTGTCGTCACCCGGCACCACGTCCTACCGCGGCATCTGGAACGACCAGGACCACCCGAGCAACCCGAGCTGGGGCGTCTACGACGGCTACACGGACAGCGAGAAGTGGGAGTCGCTCTCCGGCGGGATCGCGTTCACCGACGCGGGTCCCGCGGACGTCTCGAACACCATCGCAACGGGCCCGTTCGACATCGCACCCGGGGATTCGGTCATCGTGGCCTTTGCGATCCTGGGCGGAAACAGTCTCGCAGACCTGCAGGCGAACGCCGACGCGGCCCAGAACCTCTGGGACAACCCGCCGACCGACGCGGGTGATCATGTCGTCGTCCCGCGGCGTCTGCTTCTGTCACAGAACGTCCCGAATCCGTTCAACCCCAACACCACCATCGCCTTCGAGCTGCCGCGCGCCTCACGGGTGGGGCTGCGCGTCTACGGTGTCGACGGGCGTCTGGTCCGCAGGCTCGAAGACGGCACCCGGGAGCGCGGCATCCACCGCGTCACCTGGGACGGCATCGACGATGCAGGCAACGCGTCGCCGAGCGGCACCTACTTCTACGTCCTGACAGTGGACGGGCACAGCATGACCCGCAAGATGCAGCTCGTGAAGTAGCGACGGCGTCCAGCAACCCGACGGCCCGGCCGGTTCACGCGAACCGCCGGGCCGTTCCTCTGCCCGCCGGACGGTTTCGCCCGTTCCCTCCTGGACCCTATAATCCGTTCTCCACCTCGACGGATGTCGCCGCGATCGTCTCGACGGCGCGCGGCCGTGAAGGGCAGCCATGAGCGGTAGACCACGACAGCGCAGTCGAAGCCCGCGCTCGGCTCGCCTGCCGGACAAGCCGGGGCGCGAGCGCCTGAAAGCGCTCTTCGCGCGCAGTGGCCTGCCTCTCGCCGCGATTCAGGTCGAGCAGTTCTGGACGTTCCACCAGCTGCTCCAGAAGCACAACGAGGAGCTCGACCTCACGCGTCTGCACGGCTTCGACAGCATCGTGCTCGAGCTGTACGTGGACAGTGCGCTGGTCGCGACGTTCGTGGATCTGCCCTCGCCGCTCGTCGATCTCGGCAGCGGGCCCGGAGTCCCCGGGATCCCGCTCAAGATCGTGCGCCCGGACGTCCGCATGATCCTGGCCGCGGCACGCCGCGAGCGCGTCGGGTTCCTCGAGGAGGCGATCGATGCGCTGGGGCTGCGCGACGTGCAGGTGGTGCCGCACCGCATCGGCCGGCCCTTCACGCATCCGGTCCGCGGCGTCATCATGCGTTCCCTGGAGTCGATGCCGGCGATGCTGGAACGTGTGTCGGGGTGGCTCGAACCCGGGGCCCGGGTGCTGTTCATGAGGAGTCCCCGACGCCGGCCGGAGGAGGACGCTCTTCTGATGTGTGACTCCGGGAGGTCGTTCCGGGTGACGCGCGACACCCCGTACGCGATCCCCGAAACACGACACGAACGCCGGCTCGTGGTGCTGGAGTGTCTCGATCCCGGCCCCAGCGCCGGAAACGGCGCGGCGACCGATGCCGGCGCGGCCGGCCCGGAGCGGCAGATGCGCGACATCCGCAGCGAGCAGAGCACGACGTTCAGGCTGCTGCGCTCGCTCCGGAGCGGACGCGGGATCCGCAAGGCAGGCCTGGCGTTGATCGCCGGCATGCGAGCCATCCACGAGATCCTGCGCGAGTATCCGGAGCACTGTGTGGCCTGGATCAGCAGCGGCCCACCTGCGCCGCCGCCCGAGGCGCCGGCAGCGCTCGCCTGGTACCGACTGGCGCCGCGCCTCTTCCGCGAGGCGGACGTTTCCGGAACCGGGCCACCCCTGCTGCTCGTCCGGGTCCCTGAGCTTCCGGCCTGGACCGACAGCGACTGGCCGCCCGGCTGCACCCTGTTCATCCCGTTCCAGGATCCGGAGAACGTGGGGGCCGTCCTGCGCAGCGCCGCCGCGTTCGGGGCCGCGCGCGTGGTCCTTCTCGAAGAAGCGGCCCACCCGTTCCACCCGCGCAGCGCGCGGTCATCGGGCGGCGCTGCTCTGTTCCGCGTCCCCCTCCTGCGCGGGCCCTCGATCCGCACGCTCCGGGTCGAAGGGGCGCCGCTGCTGGCGCTGTCGACCTCGGGAAGCGACATCGGAACCCACGAGTTCCCACCGACGTTCGGCCTGCTGCCCGGGCTCGAGGGCCCCGGTCTGCCGGAGGCACTGCGCACGCCCGACGCGCTGCACATCCCGATGGCGTCCGGCAACGAGTCGCTGAATGCGGCCACTGCCGCGGGGATCGCACTCTACCTCTGGAGCCGCCGGAGCGGCGGGCGCGCCCGGCGCGATGCGGAGTGACGCCGGGAAGGTCGCGACCTGCACGCGTGGAGCCCCGGATCAGCACGCCTCTTGCAGGGGATCCGGGGGAAGAACCCCAGGAGAACGTCGAGATCCTCCGGGAACGAGGTCCGAGGCTTGACGGAACGGCCCGCGGACTCCATCCTTCATGGGTTCCAGTGAGCCTCCGCCTCCGTCCCCACACCCGGGGGCTCGATCTCGAGATCTTGCGGAAGGGTG
>JBHHXQ010000001.1:0-31748 GCA_046757105.1 Candidatus Krumholzibacteriia bacterium | reverse complement strand
GCAGCTGGCGCGCGAACTCCTGGGTGGTTGAGGGGCCGTGGCGTGCCGCACGGCATGCCCGAGACCTGGAGTGCCGGGATGGGTTGGGTGGACTTCGCGATCGTCGTCGTCCTGGTGACGACTGCGATCCTCGGGTTTCGGCGCGGGCTTCTGCGGCAGATCGTGGAGCTCTTGGGACTGGTCGGAGGCGTCTTCCTGGCTCTGTACCTGACGGGCGGACTGGTCGAGAACTATGCAGGCCCGGCAGCGAGCTGGCGCATCACCCCGCCCGTGGTGTTTCTTTGCATCGTCGGCGTGAGCATGCTCGTCGCGCAGGTCGCCGGCCGCGTGGCGAGTGAGATCATGCAGGTGACCTTTTTCGGCTGGTTCGACCAGGTCGGCGGCGCCGTGGCCGGCATGGCGAAGGGCGCGTTGTGGGTGAGCATCGTGATCACCGTCCTCCTGCACCTGAACCTCGGTCGCAGCGTCAACGACCCGCTGAACCAGTCGGCTCTGGCGCAGCCCCTGGCACGTCTGCTGCCGGCGGCCTTCGACGTGGTCGAGGCGTACGCTCAGGACGTGCGTCTACGCGAGCCGTTCGATTCGGCGACCCGCTGAGTGCGCCCGGCGCTCCGGTGCCGGCGCCGGAACTGGCGCCGTGCTTCGTCGACCCGGATGGTCACGCGCGCCGGGTTCTCGAATTCGACAAGCTGCTCGAGCTCGCGGCGGCGGAGGCCCGCAGCCCGGGCGGCCAGTCCCGCCTTCTCGCACGCGTCCCGAGCACAGACCCCGAGCGCGTCCGAGCACAGCAAGAGCTCGTCGCGGAGGTGCGCTCGGCGCTCGACGCCGGCGTGAACTCGTGGCCGCTCGACGGCATCCACGATCTGCACCCGCTCTTGCACGCCGCCAAGCGGCAGGGCGGGAGTCTCGAGCCGCTCGAGCTGCGACGTGTGGCGGACACGCTGCACGCAGCGGCACGGATGCGCCGTTTCCTCGACAAGCACGCCGAGTCCTTGCGGCGCGTCCTCGAACTCGCCGCCGGACTGCAGCGGCACGGTGAGCTCGTGGCCGCGGTCCACAAGGCCATTCTGGAAACCGGCGAGCTCGCCGACGACGCCTCGGCGGAGCTGCGACGCACTCGCGAGCGTGCGGCTCGCGAGCGCGAGGCGCGTCTGAGGCGGTTGCAGAAGCGGCTCGAGGAATCGGGCGCGTCCAGCGACGCCTACGTGACACTGCGCGGCGACCGCTATGTCATTCCGGTTCGCACGACGGCTGCCGGGTCGGTGCGCGGCATCGTGCACGACCGGTCGTCGAGCGGCGCCACGCTCTTCGTCGAGCCGCTCGAGGTCGTGGATGCGAACAACGAGCTGCAGTCGCTGCGCGACGCGGAGACGCGCGAGATCCGGCGCATTCTGGAGGCGCTGACGCGCCGGGTGGCGGCCGAGTCGGAGGCGGCCTCGCGCAGCGTCGATGTTCTGGAGGAGATCGACGCACTGCACGGGTCGGCACAGCTGTCGCGGCGCATGCGGGGCGCGTCACCGCGCCTCGGCGAGCGGCTGTGCCTGCGGGACGCGCGGCACCCGCTTCTCGAGCTGCAGCTGCACGAGAGCGGCGGGCAGGTCGTGCCGCTCGATGTCGAGATGCAGGACGCGCGCGCCCTGGTCATCACGGGCCCGAACACGGGCGGCAAGACCGTCGCCCTGAAGACGATCGGCCTCCTGGCGCTGATGCATCAGTCGGGCCTGCACGTGCCGGCACATCCGGATTCGGAGCTGCCGGTCTTCGAGCGACTCGTCGCCGACATCGGGGACGAGCAGTCGATCGAGGAGGCGGAGAGCACCTTCAGCTCGCACCTGCGGCACGTCGGGGGTGCACTCGAGCGGGCGGGGCCACGTCTTCTTGCCCTCATGGACGAGTTCATGGCCGGCACCGATCCGGACGACGGCGCGGCACTCGCCAAAGCCGTGCTGCGCCGGCTCGTGGCCCGTGGCGCCACGACGCTGATCACGACACACCTCGGGGCACTCAAGCTGTTCGCGCACGCCGAGCCGGGGCTGGCCAACGCGGCCATGCTCTTCGACGTGGAGAGCCGCCGGCCGCTGTATCGGCTGCAGCCGGGGGTGCCAGGCAGCAGCAACGCGCTTGCCATCGCCGAGCGGCTGGGCCTCGAGCCGGCCATTCTCGACGAGGCGCGCGCCGAGCGTGGTTCGGGTGCGGGACGTCTCGAGGAGGCGCTCACGGCGCTGGAGGCGGAGCGGCGGCGCCTGCAGGAGGCACGCGAGGCGGCGGAGGCGGCCGGGGTGGAGGCCTGTCGGATCCGCGAGGAGCACGCCGAGAAGCTGGCACGGCTCGACGCCAAACGCGGCGAGCATCTGGAACGGGCGCGCCGCGAGGCCAGCGATCTGCTTTCCAGCGCGCAGGCACGCATCGAGCAGGTGGTGCGCGAGCTGCGGGAGAGCGCCGCCAGTCGCGAGAGCATTCGTGACGCTCACCGAGGCGTCCAGGAGCTGCGCGAGAGGCTCTCGACGCCGCCGGCGCCGCCCCCTCGAGCCACGCAGGGGTCGGCCGGCACGCCGCCGCAGCCGGGGGACACGGTCTGGGTCCGTTCCATCGGGCGCGAAGGTGAGCTGGAAGGTGTCCTGAGCGATGGCCGTGCCCGCGTGCGCTTCGGCAATGCGGAGCTCATGGTGCACGTGCGCGATCTGGAGCGCCGCGGCAGGAGAGACTCCGGCGAGCCGGCCGCCGCCGAGCCGCGACCGGGAAGCTACGAGGTGCAAGGGGACGAGCTGCAGTCGGTGCGGCTCGACGTGCGCGGCCTCGATCGCGAGGAGGCGCTGGCGGCGCTCGATCAGTTCCTCGATCGTGCGCTCCTCCAGGGTGTGCCGCTCGCTCAGATCGTGCACGGGAAGGGAACCGGAGTCCTGCGCCGCAGCATCCAGGAGCGCCTGGCCTCGCATCCCAACGTGGCCGAGTTCCGCCTCGGCGAGCACGGCGAAGGCGGCTCCGGTGTTACCATCGTCAAGCTGCGCTAGGCGGGCCTCGGACCGTCTGTCCGGCTGGTCGGGGGCGCCGACCGTGGACTGCTCCGTCACGCGAGGGTGCGCTTTCGTTCACCCGTCCAGCGGCAGACGGACATCATTCGGTGGAGGAGCGATGGTGAGCGAGCGGCGCGGGCGGGTCCCGGGCGACGTGGTCGAGCGCGTCCGGGAGGCCACCGACATCATCGAGCTGATCGGCCAGTACGTGAACCTCAAGCGCTCGGGCCGCAGCTTCAAAGGGCTCTGTCCGTTCCACACCGAGAAGACGCCGAGCTTCATGGTCGGCCCGGAGCGCCAGATGTTCTACTGCTTCGGCTGCCAGAAGGGCGGAGACGCCTTCACGTTCGTGATGGAGCACGATGGCATCAGCTTCGTCGAGGCCCTGCGCGCACTGGGCGACCGGGTGGGCATCGCCGTCGAGACGCGTCCCGAGCGCGGCCGGGCCCACGACGATCTCTACGCCGCAGCCGAGGCCGCGGCCCGCGTCTTCCCCGAGACGCTCGCGGGCCCGGAAGGGGAACCGGCGCGCCGCTACCTGGCGCAGCGCGAGGTCAGCCGGGAGACCGCCGAGCGCTTCCGGCTGGGGGCTGCCCCGGACCGCTGGGACGCTCTGGGACGGGCGCTCGACGCCCAGGGGGTCGCCCAGGGGACGCTCCTCGGGCTCGGGCTCGTGGCGCCCCGGAGAGAGGCACCCGGCACATATGACACCTTCCGGAATCGCCTGGTCTTCCCGATCCAGTCGCTCTCGGCTCGGGTGGTCGGTTTCGGGGGTCGCATCCTGCCGGGGCCGGACGCTGAGCGGGCCCCCAAGTACGTCAACTCACAGGATTCGCCGATCTACCATAAGAATCGTGTTCTCTATGGGTTAGCCGAGGCTCGCGGGGCCATCCGGCGGCGCGACGCGGCGATCCTGACGGAAGGCTACGTGGATTTCCTGAGCCTCCACCAGGCCGGGATCGAGCACGTGGTGGCGGCCTGCGGGACCGCATTCGCGCCCCAGCAGGCTGCTCTCTTGCACCGTTACACCCATCGGGCTTATATACTTGGAGACAGCGACCCTGCGGGGCGGCGGGCAGCAGTACGCACCGCGGGCCTGCTCCTCGAGCATGGGTTTCTCGTCCACGTCGTCGAGCTCCCGGCGGGTTACGACCCGGACACGTTCGTGCGCGAGTACGGGGCCGCCGCGATGCAGACGAGGGTCCGGGAGGCACCGGGCTACATCGCGTACATGAAGCTGCTCGTCGACCGGCGGGCCGGCGATCTGGCGGTCAAGGAGCGGGTGGTGCAGCATTTGCTCGATGATCTCGGCCGCCTGTCCGACCCCCTCCTGCAGGAGCTCTACACCAAGGAACTCTGCCGCAGCTTCGCTCTGTCCGAGGCCACCGTGGTTGCGGCGCTCGACAAGCGCAGGGCTCCGCGTCCCGCGGCGGAAACGTCAGGGTCGCACCCTGCACTGGGCAGCACGGTTCCTGTTGCGGTCCGGGAAGCCCGGCGGGGCTTGTTGCGTCTGGGGCTGGCAAGCCGTGTATGGGTGGAGAAGCTCGTCGCGGAGTTCGAGCCGGCGGACTTCGACCGGGGAGCGGAACGCCGGGTCTTCGAAGCACTTCGAGCTGCGGGAACCGAAGGACATTGGCGCGACCACGTGGAGTCGAACGAGGACGATTCGTTTGGCAGCCAGCTGGAGTTCGAGGGTCCTCCACCCGGCAGGCCGGAGCAGCTGTTTCATGATTACCGGGCCACGTTGATCGAGGCCCGTCTCGAGGAGACCGGAGCGGAGCTACGACGCCGCCTGGCGGAAGCGGAAAGCCGCGGCGACCAGGAAACCCTGTCCAGGCTGCTCGAAGAGCAACGCGCCTTGGCCCGGGACCGCAGCGAGCTGCGTCAACGCCCATCTACGTCCTGATCTCAGGGAGAAGCCAATTGGCCACGCGTAAGAAGCGCGAGAAGAAGTCCGAATCCACGAACGATCCCAAGCTCGACAAGATCGTCGACCAGCTGAAACGTCGCCATTCCGATCGTGGCTACGTGCTGCACGACGACATCAACGAGCTGCTGGACGACGACTTCGATCTCGAGAACCTGGACTCCATCTACAGCGAGCTGACGCGGCTCTCCATCCACTTCTACGACTCGGAGGCAGTCGCTCGCGAGAAGATGAAGCTCCAGGATCGTCGCAAGGAGAAGCTGAAGCGCGAGCAGCAGGTCAAGACGACGATCCGCTACGACGATCCCATCCGCATGTACCTGCGCGAGATGGGGCGCGTGCCGCTTCTGGATCGGCAGGGCGAGATCGAAATCGCCAAGCGCATCGAAAACGGCCAGCACGCGGTCCTCGAGACCGTGTTCGCGACCACTGCCTCGCTGCGGAGGTTGCGCGAGCTGGTGAAGTCGCTCGAGAACGAGGAGATGCGCCTCGACGAGTTCCTGCAGCTGGAGATCCGCAACGCCACGACGCCCGGCTCCATCAAGAAGGAGGTCTTGCGGATCAACCGGCACATCAAGAGGATGGAAACGTTGCGCTCCGAGCTCGCGACGCTGCGCGGCAAGATCGGCACCAAGGAGTACAACCAGAAGAAGAAGGTCATCGACAAGCAGATCGCCAACCGTGAGGAGAAGCTCAAGAAGGAGGTTCACGGGCTCAAGCTGCACCCGAACCAGGTGGATGCGCTGGTCCACAACCTCAAGGAAGTCGATCGGATGGTCGGGGCGGTCGAACGCGACATCCGCACGCTGGAGGGCGAGTACGGCATCAGTGCCGGGAAGATGCACGAGGCGTTGGGCGAGATCCGCAAGCGCAACACGCGTTCGTACAAGTACCGCAACCGCATGTACAGCAAAGAGGTGCTGCAAAGCTTCAAGAAACGGGTGCTGGACTGCCGCAAGTCGATCGAAGTCATCGAGGAGGAGCACTCCATCACCTCCCCGTACCTGCGCGAGCTGTTGCGGCAGATCGAAATCAGTCTGGCGCGTGTGCAACAGGCGAAAAAGGAGATGATCGAGGCGAACGTGCGCCTCGTGATCTCCATCGCCAAGCGCTACACGAACAGGGGTCTCGAGTTCCTCGATCTCATCCAGGAGGGCAACTCGGGGCTCATGCGCGCGGTGGACAAGTTCGACTACCGCAAGGGCTACAAGTTCTCGACCTATGCCACCTGGTGGATCCGGCAGGCGATCACGCGCGCCATCGCCGATCAGGCGCGCACGATCCGTGTCCCGGTGCACATGATCGAAGCCATCAACAAGGTGTCGCGGGCATCGCGGGCCCTGGTGCAGGAGTACGGTCGCGAGCCGACTCCCGAGGAGGTCGCGAAGAAGCTGCTGATGCCGGCCGACAAGGTCAAGTCGGTCATGAAGGCGAGCCTCGAGCCGATCTCGCTCGACCGGCCGATCGGCGAGGACGAAGACTCCAACCTGGGGGACTTCATCGAGGACACCTCGGCCGACTCGCCGGCGCAGTCGGCGGCACACGCCATGCTCACCGACCAGATGTCCAAGGTCCTCTCGACGCTCACGCGGCGCGAGGAGAAGGTGATCCGCCTGCGCTTCGGGCTCGGGGACGGCACCCCCCGCACGCTCGAAGAGGTGGGCTCGATCTTCCAAGTGACGCGCGAGCGCGTGCGTCAGATCGAAGCGAAGGCGCTGCGCAAGCTGATGCACCCGAGCCGTGCGCGCAAGCTCAAGGGTTACACCGACGTGGTCTAGGGCCGTGTCCGCCCAGCGCGCGGCGGCGTCGTTGACCCGCACGGGGGCCTGTGCTAGCGTCTGTCGCCAGCCTGCAAGCGATCTCTGCGGGCCCATAGCTCAACGGTTAGAGCATCCGGCTCATAACCGGTTGGTTCCAGGTTCGAGCCCTGGTGGGCCCACCAGGACATCGCCGCGCGTGTCGTTCTCGTTTCGTGGGCGAATAGCTCAGCTGGACAGAGCGCTCGCCTCACACGCGAGAGGTCACAGGTTCAAATCCTGTTTCGCCCACCATCTTCTCGTGCGGGCCCGGTCAGCCACCGGGCCCGTCCTGATGCGTCCTCACGGCGCGTTGAGGCCTGCGGGGTCGTGTGCTAGAGTGCGCGCTACGTGAATGAGCCTGCGGGGCGTTCGTGGTGGAGTGCCGGGTTGTCCCGCTCCTGCAACGATGACCGTGAACGTCCGAGCGGCTCGGTCGTCGGCTGTGGTTACCCCGTCGCGTCGCGTCGTGCACCGGAGGTCTGCGTGAGCTCGAGTCCGATGCTCGTCGAGCTGGCGCGCCAGGATGCCCGCCTCTTCCAGCTCAGGCAGCAGATCGCGGCCTTGCCGCGCCGCATCGAGAACCTCGATGCGGACCGGCTGCGCGTCGAAAGCCAGCTCCAGGAGAGCGATGCGATCTACGACAAGGTCGAGCGTGAGCGCCGCAAGATCGAGATCGAGCTGCAGGAGTACCGGCAGAGGCGCGCCAAGAGCGAAGCCCGCCAATCGTCATTGACCAGCACCGATCAATACCAGGCACTGCTCAGGGAGATCGAGCAGCAGGAAGCGCGCATCGACGAGCTCGAGTCCGCGTTGCTCGAAGCCATGGAGCGCAGCGACCAGGCTGCCAAGCGCCGGGACGCCGACAAGGTGCGCCTGTCCGCGGAGCTGCAACGTGTGCAGGCGCGGCTGGCGCAGCTGCGGAACGATCTCGAAGAAGCGAACTCGGGCCTCGCCGAGCAGCGCCAGCGACGCGACGCCGCGGTGCAGCAGATCGACCCGAAGACGCGATCTCTGTACGAGCGCGTGCTGCGCGCCAAGGGCGACGCGGCCATCGCGCTGGTCTCCGGCAAGACGTGTGGGATCTGCAATGCGCTGCAGCCCCTGCAGGTCATCCAGGAGCTGCGCGGTCAGCCGGACAGGATCCGAACCTGCCAGGTCTGCGGCCGCATCCTCGTGTGGGATCCGGAGGCAGCGTGAGCGCCACGCCGGCCGCAGGGGGCGACCTGCCGATCTCGATCGACCCCGAAGCCGAGTACGTGCTCTCCTGTGACGGTGCCTCGCGCGGCAATCCCGGGCCGGCGTCCATCGGCTTCGTTCTCGATGACGACGCCGGCAACGAGCTGCTGGCCCACGGCGAGGCGCTGGGGGCTTCCACGACCAACAACGTCGCCGAGTACGCCGCGCTGCAGCACGGCCTGCAGGCGGCCGGGCGGCTCGGCGTGCGCCGCCTGCGCGTGCGCATGGACAGCGAGCTAGTGGTGCGCCAGATGCTCGGGCGGTACAAGGTGCGGCATCCCGGCCTGCGGCCGCTGTACGAGGTGGCCCGGAAGCAGGCCCACAGCTTCGAGAGCTTCCGCATCGAGCACGTCCCGCGCACCCGGAACCGCCGCGCCGACGCCCTTGCCAAGCGTGCGCTCGACGACCTAATATCGCACTAGGGACGAACTTACACGTTCCGGCTGCGAGCTGCAGCGGATGCGGGATTTGTTGCGGGTTCGAAGTCGTTCGGGTGGCCGCGGGCCGGAGACGGCCTGAGGAAAGTCCGAGCTCCACAGGGCAGGGTGCTGGGTAATGCCCAGGGGAAGCGATTCCACGGAAAGTGCCACAGAAAACAAACCGCCTCGGCTCCTTCGGGTGTCGCGGTAAGGGTGAAACGGTGAGGTAAGAGCTCACCAGCATCTCCGGTGACGGAGATGGCTCGGCAAACCCCACCTGGAGCAAGACCAAATAGGAGAGGACGAGGCGGCCCGTCTCGCTCGACTCTCGGGTCGGTCGCTCGAGGGCCATGGCAACGTGGCTCCCAGATAAATGGTCACCACCCGTGCGACAAGCGTCGGGGACAGAACTCGGCTTATGAACGGCTTTGAATCACGACCCGCATGCCGCTGCCTTGGGCGTTCCTGGAGGCAGTGGCGCAGGCCGGCCCGTGATGCCGGGAGGCGAGCTTGGAATCGCGCCACAAATGGATCCTCCCGCGCACCGACCGCACGCTGGCGAGCGCGGCGGCGGCCCTGTGCCGTGCGCTGGATCTGCCGGAGGTCGTTGCGCGAATCCTGTGCCAGCGTGGCTACCGTGACGCGCACACGGTTCGCCTGCTGCTGACCCCCAGCCTCGAACAGCTCCTCGATCCTCTCCTCATGACCGACATGGACCGCGCGGTCGAGCGGCTGGTGCGCGCCGTGCGCGGCGGCGAGCACATCGTCGTCAACGGCGACTACGACGCCGACGGAGTCACCGGGACGGCGCTTCTGGTCTCCGAGCTCCGCAAGCTGGGCGGGCGGGTGGACTTCTTCATCCCGGATCGCGAGCGCGACGGCTACGGCATCACGCCGCGTCTGGTGCGCCGCGCCGGGGAGGTCGGGGTGCGCGTGCTGGTCTCCGTGGACTGTGGCTCCTCGGACCACGAGGCCATCGAAACGGCGCGCTCGCTGGGGATCGATGTGGTCGTCGTGGACCATCACGAGATCCCGCGGTGCCCGGAGGCCGCCTGGGCCGTTCTCAACCCGAAGCGCAGCGACTGCAGCTATCCGTTCAAGAGCCTCTCGGCCGTCGGCGTGGCATACAAGCTGCTCCAGGCGGTGCACGCGCGGCTCCTGGGGACTCCGGCGCCGGACGACGGCCTGGACCTGGTCGCGCTCGGCACGCTGGCGGATGTCCAGCCCGTCGTCGAGGAGAACCGCGTGCTCACCGCGCTCGGCCTGCAGCGACTGGCCAGCCAGACGCTGCGGCCGGGGATCCGGGCCTTGCGGGCTGCCGCTGGCGTCCGCGCGGACGACGTGCGCAGCGGGCACGTCGGCTTCAGGATGGCGCCGCGGCTCAACGCGGTGGGTCGCGTGGCGCGCGGCAAGCTGGCCGTGGATCTGCTGCTGGCCGCGGACGATGCCGCGGCCGGCGACCTGGTGCGCCAGGTGGAGGGTCAGAACCAGCGTCGGCGGCAGCTGCAGCAACGCGTCGTGGACGGGGCACGCGAACGTGCGGCGGGGCGCTGGCGGGAAGCTCGGCGTGCCTCGTTCGTCTTTGCTTCCGACGCCTGGCATCCGGGCGTCGTGGGGATCGCGGCGGCACGTCTGGCGGATGAGTACGGCGTGCCGGTGGTGCTCATCGGCATCCAGGGCGGTGTCGGGCGCGGTTCCGCGCGCACGGCGGGCGATGTCGATGTCCGCGCGGTTCTCGATGCGGCGGCCGATCTCCTGGTGAGGTACGGGGGGCATCGCGAGGCCTGCGGCCTGACGATCGAGCCGCAGCGGGTCACCTCTTTCGCCGAGCGCTTCGACGCAGCGGTGCGCGCACGGCGCGATACGGCGCTCGAGCGTTCGCTCGTGGTGGATGCGGAGCTCGGGTCGGAGGATCTGCAGCCGGATCTGATCGACGCGCTGGATCGGCTCGAGCCGTTCGGGGTGGGCAACCCGGAGCCCCTCTTCGTTTTCAGAGGCATGCAGGTCCGGGAGCGTACCCGCGTCGTCGGGGAGGGGCACCTGAAGCTCGACCTGGAATTCCCGGGGGGCGGTCCCCTGGATGGCATCGCTTTCGGGTGGGGCCGCGATGTCCAGCCCGGTTCGATCATCGGCACCCGGCTCGACGCGGTCGGGCACGTCCGCAGGCAGGATCCGCGATTCGGCGAGGCGTTCCAGCTCGTGGTCTCCGACCTGCGCAGCCACCCGAACGTCGCCAACTCGTAGGGACGTCGCGTTGTCGTGGAGGCGTCCATGAATCCGCAGGAACCACAACGCCTGGAAGCGGCCACCTCCGCCGACACCGACTTCGACGAGTTGCGCGCGCTGCTCGAGCTCTATCTGCCTGCGAAGGACGTCGCCTTCGTCGAGGGGGCGTTCGACTTCGCCAGGCAGGCACACCGGGGGCAGGTCAGGTGCTCCGGTGCGCCGTACCTCTCGCACGTCCTCGCGGTGGCGAAGACGCTCGCCCAGCTGCGACTCGACCGCGACGCGATCGCCGCCGGTCTTCTGCACGACGTCGTCGAGGACACGTCCGTCACGAGTCAGACCCTCGAGCAGCACTTCGATGCGAACGTTGCGCACCTGGTGGACGGCGTCACCAAGATCGGCCGTGTCAAGTTCGAGAGCGTGGAGCACGAGCAGGCGGAGAACTTCCGCAAGATGCTGCTGTCGATGATTCGCGACGTGCGCATCATCCTCGTGAAGCTCGCCGACCGCCTGCACAACATGCGCACGCTCGAGTTCTTGTCCGAGCCGAAGCGCCGCGCCATCGCCCAGGAGACGCGGGAGATCTACGCACCGCTCGCGCACCGCATGGGGATCGGCTTCCTCAAGTGGCAGCTCGAGGATCTCTCCTTCAAACACCTCGAGCCCGAGGCGTATCGTGAGATCGAGAGCAACATTGGTGTCAAGCGGCAGGAACGCGAGGCCTACATCGAGAGCGTCAGCCGTCCGATCTGCGAGCGGCTGGAGGAGGCGGGCATCCAGTCGGAGCTCACCGGCCGCGCCAAGCACTTCTACTCCATCTACAAGAAGATGCGCGGGCGCAAGAAGTCCATCGACGAGCTCTACGACCTGCTGGCGCTGCGGGTGATCGTGCCGACGGTCCGGGACTGCTACCACACGCTGGGAATCCTCCACACCCTCTACACACCGATCCACGAGCGCTTCAAGGACTACATCGCCACGCCGAAGAGCAACATGTACCGGTCGTTGCACACCACCGTGGTGGGGCCGGAAGGACACTTCATCGAGATCCAGGTGCGTACGGACGAGATGCACGGGACGAACGAGTACGGGATCGCGGCGCACTGGAAGTACAAGGAGGGGGAGGGGACCGACGAACAGCTGGACGAGCGGCTGCAGTGGCTGCGTCAGTTGCTGGAGGAGAAGCAGGATCTCAAGGATCCGCGCGAGTTCATGGAGGCGCTCAAGATCGATCTCTTCCAGCACGAGGTGTTCGTGTTCACACCACGCGGCGATCTCAAGCAGCTGCCTCGCGGCGCGACACCCATCGACTTCGCCTATGCCATCCACACCGAAGTCGGCCACAAGACCGTCGGCGCGCGCGTGAACGGGCGGATGGTGCCGCTGCACCACGAGCTGCGCAACGGTGACAGTGTCGAGATCATGACGGCCTCCGCGGGTCACCCGAGCATGAACTGGTTGCAGGTGGCCCGCACCTCTCGTGCGCGTTCGAAGATCCGTCACTGGCTCAAGGCGCAGCGCTACCACGAGAGCGTCGCGCTGGGGCGCGAGATGCTCGAGCGCGAGCTGCGCCAGGCCAAGGTCAAGTTCGATTTCGAGCGCGGCCTGACCGACATCGCGCAGAGCATCGGCTACGAGGACGGCGACAAGCTCCTGGCCGCCGTGGGCAGCGGCCATCAGTCGCTCAAGGCAGTCGTCAACAGGATCCGCCCGCCGCAGCCGAAGCGGCGCCTGGCGAGGCTGCTACCCACGGACCGCGTGCAGCGACTGGTACGCGGCTCGGAGCACGGCATCCGCGTGCAGGGTGTCGGCAACCTGATGGTGCGTTTCGCGCACTGCTGCAACCCGGTCCCCGGGGACCGCATCATGGGCGTGGTCACCCGCGGGCGCGGGATCTCCGTGCACCGGCAGGACTGCGTCAACGCCGGTGAGCTGATCGACTCCGAACGCCGCATCGACGTCTCCTGGGACGTCGGCGAGCCGCAGTCCTTCCTGGCGCGCATCGTGGTGACCGGGGAGGATCGCAAGAATCTCCTCGCCGACATGAGCAAGAAAGTGTCGGCCACCGGAACGAACATCCAGAGCGGCGAGTTCGCGGCCGAGGACGGACTCGTGCGCGTCACCTTCCTCATCGAGGTTCGCAATCTGCGTCAGCTCAACGAGGTCATGGGCGCCGTGCGCTCCGTGAAGAGCGTGCGCAGCGTGCGCCGCGACGAGGTCCACTGAAGTGCGCGTGGTGGTGCAACGGGTCTCCAGCGCCGCCGTGCGCCGGGTCGACGTCGACCCACCGGTCGAGAGGCGCATTGGCTCCGGCTTGGTCCTGCTCGCCGGTTTCCGAGCCGAGGACGACGATGACACGCTGCGCTGGATGGCCGAGAAATGTCTGGCGTTGCGGATCTTCCCGGACGACGCCGGCGGGCTGAACCGCTCCGTCGTCGATTGTGGCGGCTCGATTCTCGCCGTCCCCAACTTCACGCTCTACGCCGACGCGCGCAAGGGCCGGCGGCCCAGCTTCACGCAGGCTGCGCCAGCCGACATTGCCTCACAGCGGTTCGACGCCTTCGCCGAAGCGCTCCGTCGAGGACCCATCCCCGTCGAGACCGGCTTCTTCCAGGCCCACATGCACGTCGAGATTGTCAACGACGGTCCCGTCACGCTGTTCCTCGAGAAGTAGGACGGCACACAAGCGACACACCCACGCGCTCTGTGGACGCCGCCCGAAGGCACGCGGGATCCCGGAGAACGGCGGGACGTCCGACGGTCCGGGCCCGGCAAGGCCGCCCGGCGGCCGCAGGCTACGGGCCGGTCATGGTGGGGCGGCCGGTGTCCTGGAAGTGGTCCGGTCGCAGGGGCTCTTCCGGGATTTCCTGGACCCCGTGCCTGGCCATTTCCCGGCGGAGCTTCTCGAACAACCCCTCGGGATCCGGGTTGTGATCGAAGTAGAAGTGCTTGAATCCGTTGAAATCCTTTGCCACGCGCGCCGGAAGTCTCGCTGGGATGCTCGGGATGTACTCCTTCTCCAGCCACAGGGGGAAGTCGAGGAAGCGGATCCCACGACAGCGCTTGAGATGCTCCATGAGCTCGCGGTCGTACACGATGATCTCGCCGTGGATCATCTCGTACGGCCCCTGGATTCCGAGCAGCACGTGCAGGTGCAGGCTGCGGACGGGACGGTAGTGGATGCGCAGGTTCACCTTGCGATCGTAGACGTACTGGGCGTCGGCGAGCTTTTCGTGTCCGGGCCGCCCCCGAATCGGTGGCGTGGGTGTGTGCGCGATGTGCTCGTCCGTCAAACCGTAGCGCTCGATGGCGACGGGAAACTTCGCGTAGTACGCCAGGCTGGCCTGGCCGCCCTGCACCAACACCACGGCATCCGTGCCCGCGAGGCACGCCTCCAGGGCTGCGGCCATGCCGCGGATCTCCTCGAGGCGCTGATCGGGGTAGTACTGCGGTTCGTCCACGATGCCCCAGACGTGGCGCTTGTCGGAGAACTGCGAGTGCTTGCGAACGACGCCGTAGGCGACGAGGCCGGCGAGGGCCAGTCCCCCGGCAACACGCCAGGCGCGTCGGCCCAGATGATGGTTCAGCCATTCGCAGAGAAGGAGCAGGAACGGCGTGGTCGGCAGGAAGAAGCGCGCGAACATGAAGTCGCCGCCGACGCGTGTGACGTAGAAGATGCTCAGCGCAGAGGAGACGTAGGCCAGCGCGAAGGCCGGCGCCACCGCCGCCCGAGAGCCAGCCGCGGCACCGCGCCGCAGGCCGAGCACGATGGGCCACAGCGCCAGCGCCGAGAGCGCGAGCACGAAATAGGACCCGAAGTAGGTCCTGAAGTAGACCAGCCCCTGGGGCCAGTTGGCGAGGCCTCCGGACTTGGCGTAGTACGGGTTCGGGAACGGGTGGCCGTAGTAGAGCAGCCGGAACGCGAAGGCCGGCGCCACCAGGGCCGCCCACACCAGAAGGAAGTCACGCGCCCGGCGCCAGTCCCAGCCGGAACTCCAGAAAACGAAGGCCGCCGCCAGGCCCGAGTGGAGAAGCGCCTCCGGGCGCAGCAGCGTCGCGACGCCATAGGCCCATGCCGCGTGCACGTGCCGCCGCGGATGCGACGAGGTGCAGACCAGCGTGAACCCGAGCAGGAGCATGAACGTGAAGAAGGAGGTTTCGAGGCCGCCCGACGCGAACAGCCGCGCGTCCTCGTGAACGGCCCACCCGAGTGCCGCGATCGGCACGCCCCAGAGACCGCCGCGGCCCGGAAACAGCCGTGCGGACAGGTGGACCAGGAGCCACAGGATGCCCACGAGGGCGGGAATCCCGAGGTACTTGCCGAGAAGTTGGGGCTCGATGCCGAAGCCTCGGCCCATCGTGAGGAGAACGAACCACAGGAAGTGCGTGTACCCTTCACTGCGCTCGCCGGGATTGTAGACCGGGCCGTGACCGGCGAGGACGTTGTCGCAGTACCGAAACGTGATGTAGATGTCGTCGGCCACCCAGGCATGTCGCACGCTCCACACCACGCTCGCGGCGAGGATCACGATCCACAGCGCGGCCAGGACCCGTTCGCCGCGGCTGCGCCCCTGCCCGGGCCAGGACCGCGGATGGCTCCGCGGCTGCGTGATCGGTTCATTTCGTGGCATTCGGGCTTGGGAACCTCTTCCAGCGCTTTCGGATCGCGACGGCTGCACGCGGCGCGCGCCGCACGTCGTCCCGGCCTGCAAGGATAACGCATGGTGTGATTCCCTCGCAGCACCGGGTCTGCTTCGAACCGCCTGCTGCCGTGCGGCGGGCCGCCGGCCTGCGTTGCACCAGGCGCCGTGCGGGTGCTAGCTTCGCCGGACGCCGCACCGGTCCGATCTCGCAAGGGGGACGCCGTGAACCCGATCCTGCCCGCGCATATCCAGGGTGGCCTCGTCCTGGCTTCGGCGAGTCCTCGCCGGGCCCAGATCCTCGAGATGCTCGGCTTCGAGTTCGAGATCGTGCCGACGCGCGTCGAGGACGAGCATGCGGGCGCGGGCGCGCCCGCCGAACACGTGTGTGAGCTGGCGCGGCTGAAGGCGCAGGCGGCCGCTGCCGGTCGCCGGCGTGGCACCACCATCGGCGCCGACACCATCGTGGCGGTCGACGGCGAGATTCTCGGGAAGCCAGACTCCGGAGCGCACGGGCTCGACATGCTGCGACGACTGCGCGGCCGCTGGCACACGGTGCACACCGGCATCGCCCTGCGGGACATCCCGAGCGGCCGACTTGTCGACGGCGTCGAGTCCACCGAGGTCCACTTCCACGACTGGGCCGACGAGTTCCTGCGCCGTTACGTGCAGACGGGCGAGTGCGCCGACAAGGCCGGGTCCTACGCGATCCAGGGCCTGGGCGCCATGCTGGTGCGTGAGATCCGCGGCTGCTACTACAACGTCATGGGTTTCCCGGTGGGACGCTTCGTGACCTTGCTGCGCCGACTCCACCCCTCGGAGGATGAACGTGCCGGTTGAAGCGGTCCGCTATCGCGATGGAGCCGTCGAGATCGTCGATCAGACGCTGCTGCCCGGCCGGTTCGAGCGCAAGCGCCTCGAAAACCTCGAGGAGCTCTGCGAGGCCATTCGCGTCTTGCGGGTTCGCGGTGCACCGGCCATCGGCGTTGCGGCGGCGTACGGTTTCCGCCTCGTCGCGGAAGCCTATCGACGCGACGGAGGGTGTGATGCCGGCGAGCTGCGTGCGAGAATCGAGGCCGCCGGCGAGGCGTTGGCCGCCACGCGGCCCACGGCCCGGAACCTCTTCATGGCCGTGGAACGTATGCTGCCGCTGGTGCGCGACTCTCCGCGCTCCGTCGACGAGATCGTCGCGCGCCTGGCGCGCGAGGCCGAGGCCGTCCACGCGGAGGACCGCAGGCTCTGCCAGGCCATTGCCGAGCATGGGGCGGCGCTGCTGCCGCAAACGGCGAACGTGCTCACGCACTGCAACGCGGGGGCGCTCGCGACGGGTGGAATCGGCACCGCGCTGGGTATCGTGTACGAGGCCGTGCGACAGGGCAAGGTAGTGCACGTGTACGCGGACGAGACGCGCCCGCTGCTGCAAGGAGCGCGGCTCACCGCCTGGGAGCTCGAGCGCGAGAACATTCCGGTGACGCTGCTCTGTGACAACGCGGCGGCGTCGCTGCTGGCAGGTGGCGCCGTCGACTGCGTCGTGGTGGGCGCCGATCGCATCGCGCGCAACGGGGACACCGCCAACAAGATCGGCACGCTGTCGGTCGCGGTCGCGGCGCAGCGTTTCGGGGTGCCGTTCTACGTGGCGGCGCCGTCGACCACCTTCGATCTGGAGCTGGCGAGCGGCCGGGAGATCCCGATCGAGCAGCGTGGCGCCTCGGAGGTATCTGCGGGCTTCGGCGCGCCGACCGCACCGGCCGCCGTCGACGTCTTCAACCCGGCGTTCGACGTCACCCCCGCCGATCTCATCGCCGCCATCATCCACGAGCACGGCGTCGTGCGTCCCCCCTACGAGCGCACGATTCCCGAGAGCCTGCGGAAACCGGCCGCCTCTCCACGGCAGGCGGGCAGCGGCAAGACCTCCTAGCGAGTGCCGCGACCGGGTGAACCTGGTCTTCGTCGCGAGGACGCCGTGCGCGAGCGAGCACACATGCACATTCACCCGGTCTAGCGGCGGCGCCGAGCCCGTCGCCGGTGAGCGACATGCGTGTGGGGCGGTTGAGCACCTCGGCCTTCCTCCCGGTCCGCCCCCACTGCAGGATGAACGTTCCGCCGTGCTCGAACTTCTGCACCCGGCCGTTGAACGTGTCGACGACGTAGATGCGATCCGCCGAATCCACCGCGATGCCCACGGGACCGGCGAAGGTGCCCGGTTCGGAGCCGATCTCCCCGAAGGCGCGCCGGAAGAGTCCCTCCGGCGAGAAGATCTGCACCCGGTTCGTGCTCAGCTCTACCGTGTGGATCCGGCCGGTGGTCGAGATCGACACGTCCATCGGGAAGGCGAACATGCCGGGTTCCATACCGAACTCCCCGAAGCTGAGGAGCGGAACCGGGAACTCCCCGGAGATGTCCAGCTTCCGGATGCGATGGTTGTTGGTGTCGGCGACGAAGAGGTCCGGGCCGTTCGGATCCAGTCCCAGGCCGCTGGGACCGTCGAACTGGGAGCGCGCCGTGTCGCCGAAGGCGCCGAGGAACTCGCCATCCAGCGTGAACCACTGGAGGCGGTGGTTGTCGCGGTCGGCCACCCAGAGGCGCTCCTGGCCGTCGACGACCACGTCGCTGGGCGCCGACATCTTCCCGGGCTGGCGGCCGCGACCGCCCCACAGCGCCAGCGAGTTGCCGAGCGAGTCGAACTTCTGCACCCGGTGCCCGAAGATCTCGGCCACGTAGATGTTGCCCTGCGCGTCGCTCGTCACTCCGCCCGGGACCCTCATGGATCCGGGGTTCGTGCCGTGCCGCCCGAAGTGGCGCACGTACTGCGGGGGCTCTTCCGCCTGAGCGGCGGTCACCACGAACAGCAGCAGCAGCGCGCGGATCATGACACCATCCGGCGGCTGGATCGGGGTCGGCGTTTCGGCGGAGCCTGCGGATGACTATAGGCGACGTGCGGGACGAGTCCAGCCGAAACGTCCGGCTCCGGCGGGGCGCCGAACGACGCGTCGGGCCGGGCGGTCCGGCGCGGGCATCCTGGTGCGCTCCGTCGCTCGGCACGCTTTTCGCCCCGGGCTTCCATGCCCTTTTCGTCGGCCGCGTGATGCCGGCCCGACGCTTCGTCCCCCGGCTTCGAACGGGCCGCCACGTGACCCCTGGTGCGGCCCCAGGGCGGACTGGCGGGGCCGGGGCCTGCCTGGCCCCGTCCCGAGAGCTGGGGGGGCCGAGCCTGGCGCCGAGAGTGGTCCAGGGGAGCGCCAGGTGGGTCCGGCAGGGCGCAGACGGCAGCGGCTCGGGGCACCAGCCCTGGCAGACCCCCCGCGAGGCCGTGTGAATGGCGTGGGCATTCAGTCCTCCGCGGCGGGGTTGACGGGGCCGGGAGCCGCTGGTAACCTTCGCGATTGCTGTTGTCTGGATGTGCAAGAAGTGCATTGCGGAGGACGTTTCATGAAAACCCATGTGGTCAAGGCGGGCGACATCGAGCGCAAGTGGGTGCTCGTCGATGCCGAGGGCCAGGTTCTGGGTCGGCTCGCCTCCCACGTGGCCAGTCTCCTGCGCGGAAAGGGAAAGCCGAACTACACGCCCCACCTCGACGTGGGTGATCACGTCGTGGTGACCAATGCGGCCAGGATCAAGCTGACCGGGCGCAAGCTGGAGCAGAAGAAGTACTACCGTTACTCGGGGTATCCGGGCGGGTTGAAGGTCCGCAGCATGAAGGACCTCATGGCGAAGAAGCCCGAGGATGTCGTTTTCCGGGCGATCAAGGGCATGATGCCGCACACGAAGCTCGGACGGCAGCAGCTGCGCAAGCTGCGTGTGCATCCAGGTCCGGAGCACCGGCAGCAGGCCCAGATGCCGCAGCCGGAAGCGGCGACTTCTTGAACCGCGTGCACGGTCTCGAGACTCCTTGAACAACCGAATCGGACTGGAAGGGAGGGTGAATGGCACAAGAAACGGTCTACTCCGCCACCGGGCGCCGCAAGGAATCAGTGGCCCGAGTGCATCTGATTCCCGGCAGCGGGAAGCTGCAGGTGAACGGCCGGACCATCCGCGAGTATCTGTGTCGCGAGGCGCTGGTGCGTCAGGTCATGCAGCCGCTCGAGGTGGCGCAGAGCGCCGAATCCTTCGACCTCGTTGCGAGGGTCCACGGAGGCGGGAGCTCGGGCCAGGCGGGAGCGCTGCGTCTGGGAATCGCGCGCGCGCTGCTGCTGCACGATCCCGAGCTGCGCAAGCCGCTGCGCAAGGCGGGTCTGCTGACTCGTGATCCGCGCATGAAGGAGCGCAAGAAGTACGGACTGCGCGGCGCGCGGCGGGCCTTCCAATTCTCCAAGCGCTAGAGTCTCGAGATTCCGGGTGTCGATGGCATGCGCTCTCGGCCTCCGGTTTCGACACAACTCCTCTTGACGTCGAGAGGCAATCCACACGGCGTGTCCATCCTGGACCCCCGCGGTGCCGCAATGCGGTCGGGGTTCAGGGCGCCGGAGGAGCGAACCCGAAAGGAACAGCATGTCGGCCACGCTATCGATCAAGTCGCTTCTCGAGGCCGGAGCCCACTTCGGCCATCAGACGCGGCGATGGAACCCCAAGATGCGGCCGTTCATCTTCATCGAGAGGAACGGCATCCACATCATCGACCTGCAGAAGACCCTCAGTTGCGCCGAGCGCGCCTACGGAGCGGTCAAATCCACCGTCGAGCGCGGTGAACCGGTGCTGTTCGTGGGCACCAAGAAGCAGGCGAAGAGCGTCGTCCAGGAAGCTGCCGCGCGCTGCGGCCAGCACCACGTCACCGAGCGCTGGCTGGGCGGACTGCTCACCAATTTCCAGACGATCCGCCGCAGTCTCGCGCGCCTCAAGGAGCTGCAGGAGCTCTCCGAGGGCGGGGGCATGGAGCAGCTCAGCAAGAAGGAGCGCGGTCGACATCAGAAGGAAAAGGCCAAGCTGGAGAAAGTGCTCTCCGGGATCTCGGGCCTCGATCGTCTCCCCGGGATGCTCTACGTGATCGACACCAAGAAGGAAGAGATCGCGGTGAAGGAGGCCAGAAAGCTCGGCATCCCCATCGTCGGTGTCGTCGACACGAACGCGGATCCCGAGCTCATCACCCACCCGATTCCCGGCAATGACGACGCGATTCGCTCCATTCGGCTCTTCACCGATCTGGTCGCGGCGGCCGTTCTGGAGGGATGCGAGCGCACGCTGGAAGGTCGTGAGGTCGCGCAGCGGGCGGCGGAAACGACTCGCGCGGCCGCGGCGGAGCCGCGGAAGTCGGACTCCGCGAGAGCCCCGGAGAACGGCGACGGCAAGAGCCGCGACGACCCCGGCACGAGCGTGGCCGCGCAATCCACCTCATCGACGCACCCCGACCCGACATCCTGAAGCTCCGGACTCGTGTTGCAGGAGGAATCCATGTCTGAGATCACAGCGGCCGTCGTGCGCGAGCTGCGCGAGAAGACCGGTGCCGGAATGATGGACTGCAAGAAGGCGCTCACGGAGACGGGTGGCGACCTCGAGAAGGCGGTCGATTTCCTGCGGACGAAGGGTCTTGCGGCCGCCGCGAAGCGGGCCGGGCGGGCCACGCGCGAGGGTCTCGTCTACTCGTACATCCATCCCGGAGGCCGCGTCGGGGTTCTCCTCGAGGTCAACTGTGAATCGGATTTCGTCGCCCGGACCGCGGACTTCGTCGAGCTCTGCAAGGACCTCGGCATGCAGATCGCTGCCACCAGCCCGGTTTCGATGCGGCGCGAGGACTTCGATCCCGCCGTTCTCGAGCGCGAGATCGAGATCTTCAAGGCACAGGCGGCCGAGTCGGGGAAACCGCCCGAGATCGTCGAGAGGATGGTCGACGGCCGCGTCGAGAAACTCTACAAGGAGTCCGTGCTCCTGGAGCAGGAGTTCGTCAGGGATCCGAGCATGCGCGTCGAGGATCGGATCAAGGCGTCGATCGCGAAACTCGGCGAGAACATCGCCCTGCGCCGTTTCGCACGCTTCCAGCTCGGCGAGGACATGTGAAACGAAGGGCCGCGAGGTCCTTCTTCTTCTTTCGGTACAGGCGGAGTCCATGGACCTCAAGTACCGACGCATTCTGCTCAAGGTGAGCGGCGAGGTTCTGGCCGGACCCGGGGGCTCGGGAATCGACCGCGAGCGCATCGACTCGCTGGCCGACGAGCTGCGCGAGCTGCGGGCGCGCGGGGTCCAGGTGGGCCTGGTCGTGGGCGGCGGCAACATCTTCCGCGGCCAGGCCGGAAGCCAGCAGGGCATCGACCGGGTCACGGGCGACCACATGGGGATGCTGGCCACGGTGATCAACTCGCTGGCGGTGCAGGACGCGCTGGCGCGCTGTCGGGTTCCCGCGCGCGTGATGACGGCGATTCGCATGACGCAGATCGGCGAGCCGTTCGTGCGCGGCGCCGCGATCGAGCACCTGGAAAACGGCCGCATCGTCCTCATGGCGGGGGGAACGGGAAACCCGTTCTTCACCACCGACACGGCGGGCGTTCTGCGGGCGATCGAGATCGGCGCCGACGTGCTGCTCAAGGGCACCAAGGTCGACGGCGTGTACGACGCCGACCCGATGAGCAATCCCGACGCCGTGCGCTTCTCCCGGCTCAGCTATCAAGAGGCGTTGAGTCGCGACCTGCGGGTCATGGACGCAACCGCGTTTTCCTTGTCGAAGGACAACGATTTGCCCATCATCGTCTTCGACATCAACGGGCGCGGGGATCTGCTGCGCATCGTGCAAGGCCAGGAGGTCGGCACTCTGGTCGGAAAGGGGTGAGATCGATGTCGGCCGAGGACCTGTTGAGGGAAACCGAAGACCACATGCAGAAATCGCTCGAGGCCACCAGGCGGGAGCTGGCCACGGTGCGAACCGGCAAGGCGACGCCGGCGTTGCTCGACGGGATCCGCGTCGACTACTACGGCTCCATGGTCCCGCTCAAGCAGGTGGGGAACGTGGCGGCTCCCGAGCCGCGTCTGCTCACCGTGCAGGCGTTCGACAAGAACTCCGTTCCCGTGATCGAGAAGGCGATCCGCACTGCCGAGCTGGGTCTCAACCCTGCGAGTGACGGCACCCTGATCCGCATCCCGATTCCGCAGCTCACCGAGGAGCGTCGCAAGGACCTCGTCAAGGTGGTGCGGGGAATGGCGGAGCACGGTCGCGTGGCCGTCCGCAACGTCCGGCACCATGCCAACGACAAGCTCAAGCAGATGGAGAAGGCGGGCGAACTCACCGAGGACGAGCTCAAGCGTCACCTCAAGCGGGTGCAGGAGCTCACCGACGCCTACATCGGCAAGCTGGACGATGTGCTGAAGGCCAAGGAGACCGAGGTTCTCGAGGTCTGACGGCCTTCGGACGTCCGGGGCGCCCGCACGAGCCCGCTCGGCGGCTCGCCATGCCCGCGTGCTTTCCTGGTGAGATGGAATCTTCGGCTGCCCTGCGGTGTTTCAGGGAATGACGGGTTCGCAGGGTGCCTCGGGGCGGTTGGGCTGGATTGCGATCCCGCGTCCCGGGTGCAGTCGGCCGGGCTGCGAGTTGTCTCCCCTCCGCGCAGTCCGGGACCCCTGGGACCGGGATCGAACGGCCGCCCGCGCGGCGGCGCGCAGTCACTCCCCCCGTCTGCGTTCGACGCCGCGGAGGCCCCTGGCTCGTCGACTGACAGTCCCACACCTCCCTGCGTGGAGGAGCCTCACTTCAGCAAGGGCCAGCTGGCGGTTGCGGCCGCCGCTGGCCCCCTGTCTTGCTACGAACGGCCCCCGGGGCCGCAGCCCCCGAGCTTCGGTGCTGCAGCGAGCCTGGTGCTGCGCGGCTTGACACTGCCGACGACCCGAGTAGTATTACTGCCAGAAGACTTTGAGAATCTTTTCTCAAACTCACGTAATCTCTTTGGTGTATTGCAGTTGCGAGGTTCAGTGGTGGTCTATCAGGCGCTGGCCTGGGTGCTTCTGCTGGCGATTCTGGTGCCGGCGCTCCTCATGGGGATCCAGCGGCTCCTGGCGCCGCGCCGGGCCACTGCCGCCAAGCTGGCGCCGTACGAGTGCGGTGCCCCCCCACTCGGCAGTGCGCACCACCGCCTGCCGATCAAGTTCTACCTCATCGCCGTGCTGTTCCTGCTCTTCGACATCGAGGTCGTTTTCCTGTTCCCCTGGTCGGTGCTCTTCAGCAAGCTGGGCACCGTCGGCCTGGTCCAGATGCTGGTCTTCCTCGGCGTTCTCGAGCTCGGCCTGGTCTACGTCTGGCTCAAAGGAGCGCTGGAATGGCAGTGAGCAGGACCGGCGTCGTTTCACACGATCCTTTCATCACCACGCGCTTCGACGCCGCGCTGGACTGGGCGCGCAAGAACTCCCTGTGGCCGCTGCCGTTCGGGACGGCGTGCTGCGCCATCGAGTTCATGGGTGTGGTGAGCTCGCAGTTCGACCTGTCGCGTTTCGGCGCCGAGATCGTACGATTCTCGCCCCGGCAGTCCGATCTGCTGGTCGTGTCTGGAACCGTCGTCTACAAGATGGTGCCGGTTCTGCGCACGATCCATGCGCAGATGGCCGACCCGAAGTGGGTCATCTCGATGGGGGTCTGCGCCAGCTCGGGTGGTTTCTACGACGACTACTGCACCCTGCAGGGGATCGATCAAGTCATTCCGGTCGACATCTACGTTCCGGGCTGTCCGCCGAACCCGGAACTGTTCCTGGATGGACTCCTCAAGCTCCAGAAGAAGATCGACGAGCAGCGTTTTCTCCAGAAAACTTGAGAGGACTTGAGCGGATGCCGAACCTCGACACGGACCGCGTCCGCGGCCTGCTCGGCGACGACATGATCGCCGACTGCTCGGCGCTCGGCGACTCCGTGTTCGTGGTGCGGCGCGAGGGCATCCGCCGCGTCCTGCGCGATCTGCGCGACGATCCGGAGCTGCGCTTCGACATGCTCATGGATCTGGGCGGTGCGGATCGGCTCACGTTGCGCGAGCGTTTCGAGCGCTTCGAGGTGGTCTACCAGCTGTACTCGCTGTGGAACGGCTGGCGGCTGCGCCTCAAGGTGCCGGTCCCCGAGCGGGACCCGCACATCGACAGCGTGCACCACCTGTGGAAGGCGGCCAACTGGGCCGAGCGCGAGGCCTTCGACATGTTCGGCATCCGCTTCGACGGCCATCCGAACCTCAAGCGCATCCTCTGCCACCACGAGTTCGTCGGGCATCCCTTGCGCAAGGACTACGACCGGCAGCGCGGGCAATGGTGCACCACCATGGAGACGCTCGAGGACGAGCTGGAGCTCAAGCACGTCGAGGAGCGCCGCCGGGCCCGGGAAGCCGGCGAGTCCGATCCCGCCGAGGCGCAGATCCACGAGCGCATGCTGGTCAACATCGGTCCCAGCCACCCGCTGTCGCACGGAACGCTGCGCGTCCTGGTGGAGCTCGAAGGCGAGACGATCAAGCACGCGATTCCGGAGATCGGCTACCTGCATCGCGGCTTCGAGAAGTGCGCCGAAAAAGGGGTGTGGAACAACGTCATCCCGTACGCGGACCGCCTCAACTACGTGTCGGCGCTCAGCAACAACGTCGCCTACGTGAAGGCGGTCGAGAAGCTGGCCGGCATCGAGGTGCCGGAACGCTGCACGTTCATCCGCGTGATCATCAACGAGCTCTCTCGCATCATGGATCACTGCGTGTGCAACGCGGCCAACCTCGTCGACGTCGGCGCGCTCACCAACTTCTGGTATCTGTTCACGGTGCGCGAGAAGCTCTACAAGGTGGTCGAGAAGCTGACCGGCGCCCGCTTGACGAACAGCTACGCGCGCGTCGGTGGTCTGGCGCACGATCTCTACGACGGCTTCGAAGACGACGTGCAGGTGGTTCTGCGCCAGATCGTCCCCTACGTCAAGGACGTCCTCAAGCTGGTGAAGAACAATCGCATCTTCCAGGAGCGCACGCTGGGGATCTCGGCGATCGGCGCCGAGGACGCCATCAGCTACGGCTGGACCGGTCCGTGCCTGCGCGCCAGCGGCGTGCCCCTCGACGCCCGCAAGCGCGACGGCTACTACTTCTACGACGAGTTCGATTTCGAGGTGCCGATCGGCGAGAACGGTGACGCGTACGACCGCATCATGGTGCGTTTCGAGGAGATCTTCCAGAGCATCCGGATCGTCGAGCAGGCGCTGGACAAGCTGCCGGGCGGTCCCGTGAGCACGTCGCAGAACCGCTTCGTCCTGCCGCCGAGGCAGGAGGTCTACCGCGACATCGAGCCGCTCATGAACCACTTCATGCTCGTCATGTTCGGGACCCCGGTGCCGCCGGGCGAGACGTACGATTCCTTCGAGGTCCCGAACGGCGAGCTCGGCTTCCACATCATCAGCGACGGAAGCGGCAAGCCGTACCGCGTGCGTGTGCGGCCGCCGTGTTTCTACATCTACCAGGCCTATCCCGAGATCATCGAAGGCAGTATGGTCGCCGACATGGCCGCGGCGTTGGGCAGCTTGAACGTCGTCGCCGGCGAGCTGGATCGCTAGAGAGGAGTCGTCCCGGTGCCCGAGACCACATCCACCCGCGCGGGGCTGTCCGCGCCGGCCCGCGCGGCGCTCGAGCGGCTCGCGGAGCGTTATCCCACCCGCGCGGCGCTCCTGCTGCCTGCCCTGTGGATGGTCCAGCGGCAGCACGGCTGGATCTCACCGGAGTCGATGGAGACGGTGGCCGAGTTCCTGGGTGTTTCTCCCGTGCGCGTGTACGGCGTCGTCGGCTTCTACCACATGTTTCACGACCGCCCCCCGGGCAAGTACAACATCCAGGTGTGCCAGACGCTGTCGTGCTCGCTCCTGGGCGCCGAGCGTATTCTGCAGCGCCTGCACGAGAAGCTGGGGGTGGGTGATCACGAGGTCACGCCCGATGGCCGGTTCATGATCCAGCGCGTCGAGTGTCTCGGAGCCTGCGAGCATGCCCCGGTCTGCCAGATCAACGACGACTTCGAGTTCGACCTGACGCCCGAGCGGCTCGAAGCCAAGCTGGACGAGCTGTCGTGAGAGACGCACGGGTCTCGTCGTGGGGAGAGCAATGACGCAGCGCATCCTGAGCGTGAACTTCGACCGCAAGGACTCCCACCTTCTCGAGACCTACGAGAAGGGTGGTGGCTACCGCACCTTCCAGAAGGCGCTGCAGATGAAGCCCCAGGACGTCGGCGACGAGGTGAAGAAGTCCGGGCTGCGCGGCAGAGGCGGCGCCGGCTTCCCGGCTGGCGTCAAGTGGGGCTTCATCCCCAAGGGCGCCGACCGTCCCACCTACCTGTGCGTGAACGCCGACGAGAGCGAGCCCGGCACCTTCAAGGACCGCTACATCATGGAGCGCGATCCGCACATGCTCCTCGAGGGCATCATCATCACGTGCTGGGCCATCCGCTCGAACGTCTGCTACATCTACATCCGTGGCGAGTACGAATCCACGCGTCGGGTGCTGCAGGGAGCGATCGACGAGGCCTACGCGGCCGGCTACCTGGGCGACGACGTCGCCGGCTCGGGCTGGCGGCTCGAGGTGACAATCCACAAGGGTGCGGGCGCCTACATCTGCGGCGAGGAGACCGGTTTGCTCGAATCGCTCGAGGGCAAGAAGGGCTACCCGCGCATCAAACCGCCGTTCCCGGCCGTGGTCGGACTCTTCCAGTGCCCGACGATCGTCAACAACGTGGAGACCATCGCGTCGGTGCCGTGGATTCTCGAGCACGGCGGCGAGGCGTACGCGGCCATCGGCGTCGGCAAGAGCACCGGCACGAAGCTGTTCTGCGTCAGTGGTCACGTGAAGCGGCCGGGGCTGTACGAGGCGCCGCTCGGAATCCCCTTCCGCACGCTTCTCGAAGACTACGCCGGCGGCATGCGCGACCCGCAGCGACCGCTCAAGGCGGTGATCCCGGGGGGCTCCTCGGTGCCCGTGCTGACGGCCGCCGAGGCCCTGGGTGCGAGCTTGGACTACGAGTCGCTCGCGGCACTGGGAACCATGCTTGGCTCGGCGGGCCTGATGGTGATCGAGGAGGGCACCTGCATGGTGTGGGCGCTCGCGGTCATCACGAGGTTCTACGCCGACGAGTCGTGCGGCCAGTGCACGCCGTGCCGCGAGGGGACGAGCTGGGTGAACGACATCGTCTGGCGCATCGAGAGGGGCGGCGCCACGCAGGCGGAGATCGCCCTGATCCAGAGCCTCTGCGACAATATGATCGGCAAGACGATCTGCGTCCTGGCCGACGCCTGCGTCATGCCGGTGAAGAGCTTCCTGAAGAAGTTCGAGCACGAGTTCCAGGCGCATTTCGAGCACGGAGGGTGCCCGCAGAAGCAGCCCGTCGCCGTTTGATCCGGAGCTGGCCCCGGGCACCCGGTCGGCCGCGGCGCCGCGAAGCATCCGGTGGAGGACACCATGCCCAGGATTCGCATCGACGAGCACGAGGTCGAGGTCGGCGAGCGCGAGAACCTGATCGACGCCGCCGCTCGCGCCGGCGTCCACATTCCGCACTTCTGCTACCACTCGGCGCTCTCCGTGGCCGGCAACTGCCGCCAGTGCCTGGTGGAGGTCGAAGGGGTGCCCAAGCCGCAGATCGCCTGCAACACGCCCGTCAAGGACGGCATGGTCGTGCGCACCCGGACGCCCGAGATCCAGGAGGCGCGGCGCGGTGTGCTCGAGTTCCTGCTGCTCAACCATCCCATCGACTGCCCGATCTGCGACCAGGCCGGCGAGTGCCGCCTGCAGGAGTACTACATGTCGCACGGCCTGTACGATTCGCGCCGCAACGTCGACAAGGTGCACAAGGCCAAGGTGGTGGACCTGGGGCCACTGGTGCTTCTGGACGCGGAGCGCTGCGTCCTGTGTACACGCTGCGTGCGCTTCTGCAAGGAGGTGGCCGGCGCCGACGAGCTCTACGTCAAGGAGAGAGGCCACGAGTCCGAGATCTCCACCTTCCCCGGCAAGCCGCTCGAGAACCCGTACTCGGCCAACGTGGTGGACATCTGCCCGGTGGGGGCGCTGCTGAACCGGGACTTCCGGTTCAAGAGCCGCGTGTGGTGGCTGAAGAAGGCGGACTCCATCTGCAGCGGCTGTGCGCGCGGCTGCAACATGCGCATCGATCACCACTGGAACCGGGTGCAGCGCCTCGTCCCGCGCCACAACCCCGAGGTCAACCGGTACTGGATGTGCGACCGCGGCCGGCAGGACTACGCCTGGTTCAACGAGGCCCGCGTGATCGCGCCGGAGATCGACGGCAAGAAGCCGGTCCTGCGCGAGGCGCTCGATGTCCTCTGCGAGAAGCTGGACGGGCTGGGCGGCGACGTGGCGGTGCTCCTGTCGCCCAAGCTCGCCAACGAGGATCTTCTGGTCTTGCGGCACCTGTTCACCCGGGTGGTTCCGATCGAGGCGCTGGGCGCGGGGTCGCTCGAGCCGCTGCAGCCCCAGGACGAGATCCTGCGCCAAGCCGACCCGCACCCGAACAGCTGGGCGACGCGGGCTCTGGGGCTCGAGACCGACGTTGCGCAGCTGGTGCGCGGGTCCGGGGCGCGGGCGCTCCTGCTGTTCGGAGACGACCCGGTCGGCTGGGATGCGACCCTGGCGGCGGCGCTCGGGCGCTACGAGTTCGTCATGGCGGCGCTCACCAACCGCAACGTCACGGCGGAGGCCGTCGTCGGGCACGGCGGCATGTTGCTGCCGCTGGCGACCCACGCCGAGTACGCGGGCACGTTCACCAACTTCGAGGGACGCGTGCAGCGTTTCGCGCCGGCGCTGTCCCCGTACGGGTCGGCGCTGCCGGCCTACGAGCTCGGGATCGAGATCGCCCACACCCTGCGCCGCGACTTCTGGTCGCGGGGGGAGCGTCCGGAGAACGTCCACGAGGCGATCTGGAAGCAGCTGGTGCCCGACGAGAATCCGTTTCCCGAGGTTTCCTGGGACGTTCCGCCGCACGGTCTGGTGCCGACGTGGCGCAGGACGGCGCACCCGCGCTCCGCGATGCTCGGGCACGCGGCGGCGGTGGCGGCTGGCCGGCCGGCCACGGCGTCGCGCGACACCTACAGCTAGGGGTCGGAGGGGCATGCAGAGTCTGAACACGCACGCGGGCATCGTCTTCGGTCGCGTCGTCCTCATGTGGCTGCTGCCGCTGCTCCTTCTGCCACTGATGATCTGGTTCGAGCGCAAGGTGAGCGCCTTCATCCAGGACCGCACGGGGCCGAACCGCGCCGCCATTCTCGGCGTGCGTCTGGGTGGCGTCGTCCATACGATCGCCGACGTGCTCAAGCTGCTGGGCAAGGAGGACGTCGTGCCGGCGCAGGTGCACCGGCTGTACTACAGGCTGGCGCCGCTCGTGGCCATCGTGGTGGCGCAGGTGCTCTTCGTCATCGTGCCGTTCGCGGACGACCTGCGCATCGGCGGCGACCACGTCGGCATGCAGGCCCTGCAGCTCGACGTGGGCATCCTCTGGCCGCTCGCCGTCGGGGCCATCATGGTGTACTCGGTGGTGCTGGCCGGGTGGGCCTCGAACAACAAGTTCGGCACGCTGGGCGGCCTGCGCGCCGCGGCCCAGATGGTCAGCTACGAGGTGGCGCTGGGCTTCTCCATCATGGGTGCCATCATGATCTACGGCACGCTGGATCTGAACGAGATCGTGCGCCAGCAGGAAGAGCTGCTGTGGGGGTGGCTGCCGCGCTGGGGGCTCTTCCTGCAGCCGCTCGGCGCACTCCTGTTCCTGGTGGCGGCGTTCGCGGAGACGAACCGCACCCCGTTCGACATGGCCGAGCGCGAGGCGGAGATCGTGGCCGGATTCCACACCGAGTACTCCGGCGTGCGCTTCGCCTCCTTCTTCATGGCCGAGTACGTGCACATCGTCGTGGCTTCGGGCCTGGTCACGACGCTCTTCCTGGGTGGCTGGCAGATCCCGTGGGTGTCGACCGAAATGCTGCGGGAGAACGCCAAGGCGACACTGGCGGTGCTGCTGAGCGGCATGCTGCTCGCGGGGCTCGTGTGCACGTTCCTGGCCTTGCGCTGGTCGCGCCGGTTGCGGGTCGAGTACGCGGGCGCCCGGCGTCACGAAGGACTCGTGCTGGCGACGCTGTTCGGGATCGTGGGGCTCGTCGGGGTCGTGGGCCTGGTGCTGCTTCCGGGCCTGGCGCTGCCGGCGTGGGCGCCGTCGCTGCTGGGGGCGCTGGTGCAGTTCAAGGCCTTCGTCGTCAAGACCCTGGTCGTGGCGCTCGGCTTCATCTGGGTGCGTTGGACGCTTCCCAGCTTCCGCTACGACCAGATCATGACGCTCGGCTGGAAACAGCTCATGCCGTGGGCTCTGGTCAACATCACGGTGACCGGCATCGTCATGCTGCTGCTCGGCGGGGAGGGCGCCTGATGGCCGTCGACACCCGGGTCTTCGAGCGACTGAACCTGAAGCCCGAGGAAGTGGTCATCGTGCGCCCGGAGCACCCCTTCTGGTGGCGCTTCTATCTGGTGGAGATCGTCGAGGGGCTCTGGGTGACGATGCGGCACCTCGTCCACAACCTCTTCAGGCAGAGCGAGATGCCGACCAGCTCGTTTCCGGAGCTGCGCCGTGTGGTGCCGGAGCGTTTCCGAGGGCGCCACCGGCTGGTGAAGAAGGACGATGGCACGCCACGCTGTGTGGCCTGCATGATGTGCCCGACCGCCTGTCCGGCGGACTGCATCCACATCGAAGCTGCCGAGAGCCCCGATCCGAGCGTGGAGAAGATTCCGGTGCGCTTCGAGATCGACCTGATGCGCTGCATCTTCTGCGGCTTCTGCGTCGAGGCGTGTCCGAAGGATGCGATTCGCATGGACACGGGCAAGTTCTCCGATCTGGCGGGGTCCCGGCGCGAGGACTTCGTCATGACGATGGACAAGATGCTGAACGACTGACACGTCGCGATGCTTGCGCGCAGCACTGCGAGGGGATCGTGGAAAGAACGCTCTTCTACCTCTTCGGTGGGCTGTCCGTGCTGGCCAGCCTGTGGATGGTGACGCGCAGGAACCCGCTGACCAGCGCGCTGTCGCTGGTGGTGGCTTTCGTCGGCCTGGCGGCGCTGTACGCCATGCTGGACGCCCAGCTCCTGTTCGTCATCCAGCTGTGGGTGTACGCCGGCGCCGTCATGGTGCTCGTCCTCTTCGTGATCATGCTGCTCGACCTGCGCGCGGACGAGTCGAGGGTCGAGGCGCTCGGCTACGGTCGCTTCGTCGTCGGGGCCGGGGCCGCGGCTCTCGTGGCCTGGAAGGCGTTCGCGGTGCTGGCGGGCGTCCGCGGTGAGGCCCCCCCGGTGTCGAAGGAGTTCGGAGGCGTGGCCGCCATCGCGGAGCTTCTGTTCACGCGCTACATCGTGCAGTTCGAGGTCATCGGCGTCCTGCTCCTCACCGTGGTCGTCGCCGTCATCGTCATGGCCAAGCGCCGTTTCTGAAGGAGCCGCAGGATGCCGGTGCACCGGGCAGGCAGGTGGGTGAGAGACGGCCGTCAGGAGTTCGAGCGCCGGGGGCTCGAAGTTGCTTCGTCCGGTGCAGCGCAGCCGGAGGCGG